>CAIWTL010000650.1 GCA_903915555.1 uncultured Micrococcales bacterium
CCACCGCCAGATCGGCCAGGACATTGCGCATGAGCGGTTTGTCGTACAGCGCGGATCCGAACGCGTTGCGGTTCTGGGAATGCCAGACAGCCTGGGAGACGGCTCCTCGCATCAGACCCGTCGCCCCCAACACGCAGTCGAGCCGGGTGGCCGACACCATCTCGACTATGGTCCGGATCCCGCGCCCCTCGTCTCCGAGGCGCAGTCCCACGGTGTCGGCGAGCTCGATCTCACTGGACGCGTTGGAGCGGTTCCCCAACTTGTCCTTGAGGCGTTGGATGCGGAAGGTGTTACGGGTGCCGTCCGGGAGTACCCGCGGGACCAAGAAGCACGTGATGCCGGCAGGAGCCTTCGCCAGGACGAGGAAGACGTCACTCATCGGCGCGGAGCAGAACCATTTGTGGCCGGTGAGCAGGTAGGTGTCGTCACCGACGGGACGGGCCGTGGTTGTGTTGGCGCGGACATCCGACCCGCCCTGCTTCTCGGTCATCGCCATTCCCGCCACGAGACCCGTCTTACGGTCCGGGGGGCGCAACCCGAAGTCGTAGCTCCGGGAACTCAGACCGGCGATCCACGCCTCGGTGTCCGCTGCGCGGCGCAGGGCGGGAACAGCCGCGTACGTCATGGAGACCGGGCACAGGTGTCCCGGCTCGATCTGGGTCCAGGTGATGAATCCGGCGGCCCGCGCGACGTGGGCGCCCTTCTCGCCCGACGTCCACGGATCGGCGTGAAGCCCCCAGTCGACCGAGAAGGACATCAGTTCGTGCCAGGCGGGATGGAATGCCACCTCGTCCACCCGGTTCCCGTAGCGATCGTGGGTCCGAAGGCGGGGCAGATCGCGATTGGCCTCGAGACCGCGTTCCCGCCACTGTGGTGAGCCCGCGGCGCGTCCCAGCGTCCGCAGCCGGTCGGTGTGGTGGTCGGCGCCATGACGCGCGACGGCCTCCACCAGGGGGACATCGGCTGCGAAGGCATCGCGGACCGGGATCGGCGGGGATTGGTTCTCGACGACATGCGTATCGGTCGCGCTGGGCGTCGGACGGTCGTGGGTCGTCACGCCCCTACGGTAATACCGAACCCGCCGCTGCCGATCAGCCCGCGGGGCGACCCTGACCGAACCCGGGGAAGTCCCCCAACCACGCCGGACGCACAGCCGAACGGCCACCGCTCCAGTACCGTGGCGTCAACCTCTCCCGTTAGGCGCGCGAATGATCAGTTTCCACTCAGCCAGTGTTCGTATGGTCAACTCCCGGCGCGCCATGGCGGAGTGCCTGGAGGCCGCGCTGGGGCCCGAGGACACCGATTGCGACGTCCTCGTGGTCGCGGCCTCCATGGGTCACGACCATGAGGCGCTGGTGGACGAGGCCCGGCGGATGGCTCCCAGTGCCCGCATCGTCGGCTCGTCGTGCTGTGGTGTCGTGGGGAGCGAGGGCGTCAGCGAGTCGATGCACGACGTCGCGATCATGGCCATGCGGGGGAACACCGAACTGGCCGTGGCGGCGGTGCCGTCGATCTCCGGCCGCGACTCTTTCGAGAGGGGTGCTGAACTGGGGCGCTCCCTGAAGGAGCAGTTGCCGACCGTGTCGATGGTCATGTTCCTCGCGTCGGGGATCGATATCGCCGACGACCTGTGCATCGGTGGACTGGAGTCCGTTCTCGGTGATGGCGTCACCATCTTCGGTGCCACGTCGTCGGACAACATGAAGGGCATCACCAGTTACCAGATGGTCGATGGCTCCGTCCACGAGCACGCGGCCTGGGCTGTCGGGTTCGCGGACCCGACCCTCCACGTCATCACTCAGGCCACGCACGGTTTCATCGCTGTCGGGGAGCCGATGACCGTCACCCGCGCGGACGGCAACCTGATCCGCGAACTCGATGGCCGGCCAGCCTGGTCGGAGTACACCCGGAGGCTGGCGCTGCCCGAGTCCGCGACGTGCGGGGACACAATCCCCGTGGGGGCGCTCGGCGAACGCCTGCCCGAGGGGGAGGCTCGGGAGTACGGCAACGAGCACATCCTGCGGGTGGTCACCAAGCGGGACCCGGACGGAACGATGCACTACGCCACGACCATCGAGGAGGGCACGCCGCTGTGGCTGACCGTCCGCGACGAGGAGCGGATCTTCTCCGACATGGATCGCATGATGGACAACATCACCGACCAGATCGGAGACCGGCGGGTGGCTGCAGTCTTCCATGCCGACTGCCTCGCCCGTGGTCGGTTCCTCTTCAACAAGGTGATGAAGGAGGAACTGGTGGGCCGCATGCAGTACCCCCTCACCCGCGATGATTCGGTGCCGCCCTGGTTCGGGATGTACGGCTTCGGTGAGTTCGCCCGTCTCGGGGGCCGCAATCAGTACCACAACTACACAACCGCCCTGTATGTGCTCGTGAGGGACGCCGGCGGGGAATGACGCACGACGACGAGGTCACTGAACTCCGGCATCAGTTGGCGCTGAGCCAGGAGCGGGGGGAACGTCTCCAGGAACAGCTGGCACGTCTGTCCATCACCCAGCAGCAGTTGATCGAGACGCGCGACCGAGTCGACAGCGAGGTCGAGCGCCTCTCCGGGATGCAGGCCTACAGCATCCAGGTGGTGTCGGATCCCGATCCTGGTCAGTTCGCGGAAGCGACCGTCGAGGCGGTGTGCGCGATCTTCGAACTGGAGGTGGCGGTTCTCTGGCTGGTCCACGAGGATCAGCGCCCCATGGAGACTCCCTGGCGCACGGTGGTTCCCCCGGACTCCGGCGACGTGACGCTCGCGGCCGACGACCTGATCAGGGTGGTGGGGGATCTGCGGTCCTTCGGGAACAGGGCCATGGTGATGGACAGCGGGGGTCGCCTCGGTTCGCTGTTCATGAAGCAGATGGTTGTCGCTCCCTGCCCCGGGCGCGGGGGCCAGGTCCTCGCGTGGCTCATCGGTGGCGTGCGTGCGGGCCGGAGCGCATTCCACCCGCCGCTCCTGCCGGAACATGGCACTGCCTTCACCGTCTTCGCCACACAGGTGGGCGCGCTGCTGCAGAACCGCAGGGATCAGGAGACGATCGTCACCCAGATGGAACAGGCGCGAGTCGAACGCCAGCAACTGAGCCTGGCGCTGGAGGGCAGTGCGGCGGGCTTGTGGGACTGGGACCTGCAGAGCGACCGGGTCTACTACTCACCGCGTTGGAAGGAGATGATCGGGTTCGCCCCGAGCGAGCTCGACTCGTCGTTGGCGACCTGGGAGCAACGCGTCCACCCCGACGATCTACCCGTCACGCGGGAGGCCATCGACCGATGCCTGAAAGGGGAGGACGAGCGGTACCGCAACGAACACCGCTTGCGGCACGCCGATGGTCATTACGTGTGGATCCTCACCTTGGGCCGGGTCATCCATGACGAGTCCGGTCGTGCGACGCGGATGGTCGGTATCCACATCGACATCACCGAACAGCGGGCCGCAGCCGAACGGGCGGAGGCCGCGAACCGTGCCAAGAGTGCGTTCCTGGCCGCCATGAGTCACGAGATCCGCACCCCGATGAACGGCGTGCTGGGCATGCTGCGACTGCTGCGCGAGGCAGGTCTGCATGACGAGCAGGAGGAGTACGCCCAACTCGCCGAGGAGTCGGCGTTGTCCCTCATGGGGCTGCTCGACGATGTGCTGGACCTGTCGCGCATCGAGTCGGGCACCGTGGCGCCGGATGCCTCTCCGTTCGACCCCGTGCACGAGGTCACCACGGCCGCCCAGATATCCCGGGAAGCCGCCGAGGCCAAGGGGTTGCGCTTGGTTCTCGAGATCTCGGATCGGATTCCCACGCTGCTGGTCGGGGATGCCCGCCGGATGCGCCAGGTCGTCACGAACCTCGTCTCCAACGCCGTCAAGTTCACTGCGGAGGGTCACGTCGAGGTGACGTGCGGGGGACACGGCATCGACGATGGCTACGAACTGACGGTCGAGGTGAGTGACACCGGGGTGGGTATCGCGCCCGAGCATCAACAGAAGATCTTCGAACCCTTCGGTCAGGCAGACGACTCCATCAGCCGCCGCTACGGAGGTTCCGGGCTGGGTCTCGCGATCTGCCGGGAACTGGTGGAACAGATGGGTGGCCGCATGACACTCACCAGTCGACCGGGCGAGGGGTCCACCTTCCGGGTGCGGCTGCCGCTGCCGATCGCACAACCCGTGGCGGGCTCGGCCGACGGAGCCCCCGACGATGTCTGGCAGGTGGCGCCGGGGCGTGTCGCCCTGCTCGTCGAGGACAACGCAGTGAACCGGCGGCTGGCCCAGGTGATGCTTGAGCGCCTCGGATTCCGCGTGGAGACTGCCGAGGACGGCCTCTCGGGAGTGGAGCGGGTGAAGCGCGGCGGCCTCGACATCGTCTTCATGGACGTGCACATGCCCTTCCTCGACGGGCACGAGGCCACCCGACAGTTACGTGCCTGGGAAGAGGCGGAGGGACTCGCCCGGCTGCCCATCGTGGCGCTCACAGCCGACGCTATGCCGGAGGAGCGCCTGGCGTGCCGCGACGCGGGTATGGACGACTACGTGGTCAAGCCGGTGACAACGGTGGCCCTGCGCGAATCAGCGCGACGCTGGGTCTGACGCACTCACCTGACGCAGCACGTCCGTCACGGTGTCGTCCCGGAGCAGATCGAGGTGGCCTGTCCGCGGGAGGTCGATGACGTCACTGCGCTCGGGATTCAGACCGGCTGCGCTGTACACCGGCACGAGACCGTCGCCCAGTGCCACCGACGTCAGATCCGCCCTCGTCGACCCCTTCATCGCGACGACTGCGATGTGCCGCACCTGCGGGGGGATGCCTACGCCTGTACCGTCACCGAGGTCCTTGATCCCCGTGCTGCGGTGGTCGCCCAATGCAACGATGGGAGCCGCGGCCGCGAAACGGGATCCGAGTCCGAGGGCTGCCCGGGCGACACGCTCCAACGGGGCACCACGGAAGGGCGAACCGAGCGTGACCACCGTATCGACGGCGTAGATCCACGGCGGTCGTGTCGCGAGTGCCTCGCTGATCACCAGCCCGCCCATGGAATGGCCGACCAGTACGATGCGTCTCGGGCGCCGGGGCCAACGGGTGATGGCGTCGGCCAGATGGCGGCCGTTCCCCTCGATGGGTCGGCCACTCGAGTAGCGTGCGGCGGTCACCTCGAACCCTGCGTCGGCGAAGGCGGTGAGGTACGAGTCGGCGAACTGGTCCTGATGACCCCCGAGACCGTGGACGAACACGACCAGGGGGGCATCAGGGACGGCGGCGGGAACCTTGCAGAGCAAACGGGTCTGCGGGTTCAGCGGATCGGGGAGGACGTCGCCGAACGCCGCCTGCGCGACGGTGATCGTGTCAGTCGCGCCCGGGCCGTCGAACAGGGACTCCGCCTCGGAGCCAGTGGTGCGCTCGAGGGCTGCTCCGGTCGCATGTCCCACGAGAGTGCTGGCAGTTCCGATCAGATGGTGCACGGTGCGGTGCTGTGCATCGATGATGTCCATCGGCAGCGAACCGGCGGCGCCCAGGGGCCGCAACCGGCTGCGTACTCGCCCGCGGACAGCGGTCCCCACCTCGGCAACACTGCGGTTGATGCGCGTCATGGCAGCCGCGACCGATGTTGCGGTAGCCCTGCGCTCAGCGCCGTTCATGCCCTCACCGCCGGAAGGCGGCCGGTCGTGATCCCGGTGGGAACCGTTGTGGTGAAATGCACGACTGAGTGCCAGGACGTCAGCGACAGGCGGGGGAGTGCCGACGTCTCCAGGATCAAGGCCGCCGCGGACGGTCTGGCGGGGGTCGCCCGACCGGTGGGGCCGGTGCCGGCGGACATGGCGAGGTTGCTCATGGCCTCATCCTGCCCGTAATACATGCGGCCCGAATCGGGCTCCAATGACAGACTTCGCAGCCTTCTCTTGGTCTTCGGTGACAAAACTGGCTGCCCGCGGTCACCATGGGGCATGGCTGACGTCCGTGCCCCCCATCCCTGGAGCGCGCTGCCACCCTCCCTCGCGGGGCTGCTCTCGGCGGCGCTGCCCCGAGCGGTCGAGGCGACCGTTGCGGCGATCGAGGCTGAGGTCCCTGCCTATCGGGAGGCGTGGGACGACCGACTCGGACCCACCGTGCGCCGGGGGGTGGATCTGGCCCTGAAGCGCATGCTCGAACTGTTCGGCACCGACCAGGCGGCACTGTCGAAACGCGGAGCGCGCTTCTACGAGGGGGTCGGGGCGGCCGAATACTCCGAAGGACGCTCACTGGAGTCCCTCCTCGCCGCCTACCGCACGGGCGCCCGCGTGGCGTGGGAGCACATGTCCGCGGCCGCGCTGGCCGCGCAGGTGCAGCCTCATGACCTGGCTGTCCTTGCTGAGAGCATCTTCGTCTACATCGATGAGTTGTCGGCGGCGAGCGCGCAGGGCCACGCGCAGGCGGACGCCCGGTCGCGTGGCTATCGCGATGTGTTGCGTTCGCAGTTGGTCGCCACTTTGGTCGAGGGGGGGATGGCCGCCGACCCGGTGCGCACCCGGGCGCTGGCCGAGTCGGCCGGGTGGGAGATCCCCATGACCCTCGCTGTCGCCGTGGTCCCGAAGGCTGAGGCCGGACCGGCCCTCCCGACTTCACCCTTCGACGTTCTTGTCCTGGAGCGCGAGAGCGATGCCCTGGTGGTGATCCCGGACCCGTCGGGGGCGGGACGGCGACGCAGTCTCTCCCGAGGCATCTCGGGACCGGTCTTCGTGGGCAGCGTGCGGCGTCCCGAGCAGGCGAGGGTGTCGCTGGATCAGGCCCTGGCGCTGCGCGGACTGGCCGAGGCCGGCTCTGTTCCGCAGACGGGGTTGGTGCTGGCTGTCGATCATCTGCCGGAGTTGCTTCTGGCCGCAGATCCGCTGACCGCCGCTCAAATCGCGGAGCGCGCCCTCGCGCCGTTGGTCGACGTCCCGCCCGCCAAGCGGGAAGTCCTCACCCGAACTCTTGCGGTCTGGCTCGACACCCAGGGAGACCGTGGTGCGGTCGCACGCGAACTCATCGTCCACCCCCAGACCGTCAGTTACCGGCTCTCGCGACTGCGGGAGTTGTACGGCGAGCGCCTCGACTCGCCGCGGGAGCGGCTGCTCATCCAGCTGGCGCTGATCGGTGTCGGTGCCCCGTGATGCGCCCTGACGCCGGAACGTTCCGGCACGGCGCTGCCGCGTCGTGACCCACTTCGGGGGGCATCACGAGAAGGTCAGAATCACATCACTACCAAGGAAACTCCGTCATGACCCCCACCGACCTGCCCACCATCACCACGTTCGCTGATACGCGTATCAGCTCAACCGCCGCCCGTACCGTGCTGCTGCTGATCGCCGTTGTCATCGGGACCGTTCTCGCGGTGGCGGGCGTCGATCACATGCTCACCTCCCTGACCCCGACCTTCACCGACTCACTATCTACCTCGGCCACCGCCACCGCCACCGCCACCGCCTGACCCCGGTGGGCGCGAACCCCACCCACCGCCTCGGCCACAACGATGACCGGGAGGTGGGTGGTGTTCCTCCGGCCGCTGGAGATGGCCGAAGCGCAATGCTCCCTCGAGACGCCCTCGTGCGATCGAAACCGGAGCATCCCCTGGAGGCACGAGCCACCTTCGCGCCAGATGCGGTGGGTGTCCACACGCTCGAATGGTGCTGGGGGGACTTCCCTCGGCACCGGATTCGGGCTTCCGCAGGCGAATGAGTGCGAGTTGCACGAGGGCCTGACGACGAGACGCCGCCAGGCCCACAGTGCTGGACACCCGGGTGATAAGTGTCGGCTATGCCAACTGGTGTCCCGCTCTCACAGACTACGGAACGTTAGGGGGTCACGCGAACCGGTTCGTCAGCGGTCGCTGTGGTGGTCCAGCCGGGGTTGTCGTCGTTGACCAGCCACCGGCCACGTCGCTGCTCGGAACGATCAAGCGTCGGATGGTCGCTGTGATCCGGTGCGACCACGACTCGGAGTGGGCCGCGATGGTCCAGGTCGCTGAACTGCTCGGGGGCCGGCGCTCTCGATGGGTGCGGAACGTGCTCACGGTGAGGACTCCGGTCCTTGCTGCTTGACCGCCCATACGTCCCTGCGAGCCGCTATTGTTCACTTCCATCCATCCGGGCAGGCGTGGAGCACCCGCCATCGACAAGGAGACGCAGATGAGCAGCAGCAAGAAGAGCGGCCTCGCCGCCATTGCAACCCTGGTTCTTGTGATCGGCGCCCTGCTCACCGGGTGTGGTCAGAGCACTCCGGCACCTACCCCGGTGGAGGAGACGCCGACCCCTGTCACACAGTCCGACCAAGACGACGATCGCGATGACAAGGGTGACGACGACAAGGACGACCGCGACGACGACGACCGCGATGACAAGGGTGACGACGACAAGGACGACCGCGACGACGACCGTGATGACAAGGGTGACGACGACAAGGACGACTGATCCCTTCCCCTTCGGTGGCGCTACTGGGGTGAGACCTCTCGCGGTCGCGATCGATTCCGACGGCAATGTCTACACTTCCAATCAGCCAGCGGCACGGTGACCACGAGCGACCTGCTCCTTGCGCGGTAACCGGTTGCGCGGCGCTGTGGCGCAGCGGTTGTGTGACGTGACCGTGACCTCTCCCCGGCGGTCGGCGGCTGCGCGGGTGGCGATGGTGCGTATCACCGCGGCACCGACCTGTACCACGGGCCTGCGCATCTCGGCTGTGGTCGCGGCCAAGAAGGCCGGTAAGACCCGCGCGACGTGGCGCAAGACCTGGCGGGTGACCGGGGCATCGATCACCTGCCGAATCCAGGGCACCGGCTGATCCAAGGAACACACCACCCACCTCCCGGTCATCGTTGTGGCCGAAGCGGTGGGTGGTGTTCGCGCCCGACGGGGTCAGGCGGTGGCGGTGGTGGTGGCGGGGGCGGGGGCCGAGTCGGCGAAGGTCGGGGTGAGGGAGGTGAGCATCTGATCGACGCCCGCCACCGCGAGAACGGTCCCGATGACCACAGCGATCAGCAGCAGCACGGTAAGGGCGGCGGTGGAGTTGATACGCGCATCGGCGAACGCGGTGATGGTGGGCAGGTCGGTGGGGGCCATGACGGGTTTCCTCAAGTAGCGATGTGATTCTGACGTTCTCGTGATTCCCCCCGAAGTGGGTCACGACGCGGCGGTGCCGTGCCGGAACGTTCCGGCGTCAGGGCGCACCGCCCTGACCTACCTGCGGGGCGGCTCTTGTCCACTTCCATCCATCCGGGCAGGCGTGGAGTACCCGCCACCGACAAGGGAGAGGCAGATGGGCACCAGCAAGAAGAGCGGCCTCGCCGCCATTGCAACCCTGGTTCTTGTGATCGGCGTCCTGCTCACCGGGTGTGGTCAGAGCACTCCGGCACCTACCCCGGTGGAGGAGACGCCGAACCTGTCACACAGTCCGACCAAGACGACGACCGCGATGACAAGGGTGACGACGACAAGGACGACTGATCTCTGGCAGGTCGGCATTCCACCTGACGGACCTCCCTAGCCCGATGTCCCTCGTCGTGGGCATGTCAATGGCCGTTCTGGTCCTTCATCCCGCAAGGATCAAGGACCAGACACGTTGCTCACCGCAGTGGGGTCCCATCTGCCGTCCCGGATCCGCAATCGGATCTGGGCCACGATGCGGATCACCAGTACCAGGACACAGAGGTATCCGACGAGGGGACCAGTGCTGGTGTACCAGGCTCCCCGCGGCCCGAGCGGAACAGCCGCGGTCAGTAGTTTCTGGCCGCCGTCGGGCCCCATGTCGGCGTCCGCGAGTACGGTGCCCGTCGCGTCGACCATGGCGGACCCGTTGAAGTTCTCACCCTTCACGAAGGAGACCCGGTTCTCGGCAGCCCGGATCTGTACGGTCTGGATGCGGGTGGCAGCGAAGTTGGTCCAGTCGCCGACGGATGCGGTCATGATCTGGGCGCCGTTCTCGACCATGTTGCGTGTCGGGTCCTCGAAGGAGAAGTCGAAGCAGATGATCATGCCGACAGTCCCGAACGCGGTGTCGAACACGGGGTAGCGCTGGGGTTGGACGAATGCCTCGTTGTCAAGGATCACCGGATGGATCTTGTAGTAGACGCCGACCAGTCGGCCATCGGGATCCCACAGACCCGTCATGTTCGAAGCAGTGGGATCAGGCGCCCCGACCGACCACCCGGTCTGGATGTAGGTTCCGGTCTCACGGGCCAGTTTCTGGACGAATTCCCGTCGGTCAGTGCGTGGATCGAACGGCAGGACCACCTCTCCCCACACCACCATGCTGGCGCCCTGGTCGGCGGCCTGTCGGGTCATCGTTGCGAGCTTCCGGTAGACCGCAGGGGTCGGCTCACCGCCACCGGCTGCGGTGTAGCCGTCGCCCGGGCCGATCTGCACCGCCGCCATCGTGACGGCGGGGCCCTCTGTCGCCCGGGTCGTCGAGAAGATCCAGCCCGCCAGGAGGAACCACACCCGGGTGACCGCGACCGCCGTTCCTGCTGTCCGCTTGACCGCCGTATTCCCGCATGGCCGGGACGACGGGAACCACCGACAGCACCGATAGCGCCAGACCGCTCAGGACCCGCCGTCCGACATGGTCTGCGGGACCCTCCGGCTCCGCCGCCGGTGCCCGGTCCGCGACAGTGGTCATGCGTAGCTCGTCTCTCTTTCGGGCGAGCATCGCGAGTGTGGCGCAGTGTGGCAACCGCACGGCACCGCCGGGCGCTGCAACGCCTGGGCGTAGGACGGCGTTCCCGAGGACATGCAAGCAAGAAAAATGTCCCGGGACATCCGATAAGGATGTCCCGGGACAACACACTGGTGGGCGATACAGGGATCGAACCTGTGACCTCTTCCGTGTCAAGGAAGCGCGCTAGCCACTGCGCCAATCGCCCTCGGGAAGTCCACGTAGGACCGCCGAGGTGGAGACGGGATTTGAACCCGTGTAGACGGATTTGCAGTCCGTTGCCTCGCCTCTCGGCCACTCCACCGAGGAGAGTCCTGCCGGAGACCGTAGGACTTCTTCCGAGCGGACGACGGGATTCGAACCCGCGACCCTCACCTTGGCAAGGTGATGCTCTACCAACTGAGCCACGTCCGCGTGACCCGGGCTCCCCCGGGACGCCCCTACCTTAGCCGACCGCCTCGGTGGGCGACAAAGCACGGTGGGCTGCGGGATGATCGGGTCGTGCCGCCGTCGCCCGAGTTGCCTGCCCTGGCAGCCTTCCCCGGGACGACTGCCCGCGAACTCGAGGTCGTCAGCCACGACATCTCCGATCTGGACACCGGCGGCCGGTGGGCGGTGGCCATCACGTTCGAGGGCCGTGCCACGTTGGCGCGCTTCGGCTCATGGACCTCGGAGCCCCCCCGGCCCGACGAGATCGGTCGTTGGTATGGCCCGGCGTCCGCGGACTGGAGCGACAGTCTGGGGGAGTCGTCCTACATCGCCGCCGTGGATGACATCAAGGAGCGGATCGCGGCGGGCGATGTCTACCAGGTCAACCTGTGCCGGGTGCTGTCGGCGAGCATGCCGGACCCGGCCGCGATGGATCCCGGCGCGCTGTGGCGGCATCTGCGAGAGGGCAACCCGGCGCCGTATGAGGGGTTTCTCCGACTCCCGGGTCTGTCGATCGTGTCGGCATCCCCCGAACTCTTCCTCTCCGTGGAGGGGGGGCGTCTGATGTCCGGTCCTATCAAAGGCACTGCCCGGGAGGAGAGCGGACTCACCGACAAGGATCGCGCCGAGAACATCATGATCGTGGACCTGATCCGCAACGACCTGTCGCGGGTGAGCCTGCCGGGCAGCGTTGCTGTGCCGGGACTCCTCACCGTGGAGCGGCACCCGGGTCTGGTGCACCTGGTGTCCTACGTCAGCGGTGAACTCCTCCCGGACACCGGATGGCCGGACATCCTGGCGGCAACGATGCCCCCCGGCTCCGTGTCAGGCGCACCCAAGTTGTCCGCACTGTCGGTCATCGGTGACCTCGAGCCGGTACCTCGCGACTTCTACTGCGGTGCGTTCGGGTGGATCGACAGCGAGGCGGGTACCGCGCAACTGGCTGTGGCCATCCGTTCGTTCTGGGTGGATGGGGCAACAGTCCGGTTCGGCACGGGTGCAGGCATCACCTGGGGGAGCGAGCCGAGGGGGGAGTGGGAGGAGACGCAGTTGAAGGCGCGTCGACTGGTGGGGCTGGCGAGTGCGCCTGGGATGCTTGTTCCATGAAGGCGTGGCTGAATGGCGAGATCGTCGACCTCGACGAGCCGGCGATCTCCCTCCTGGATCATGGGCTGACCGTGGGCGACGGTGTCTTCGAGACACTGAGAACCACTCCCGACGGAGACGCATTCGCGCTCACCCGGCACGTCGAGCGGCTGCGTCGGTCCGCGGCCGGGCTGGGGCTCACCCCGCCGGATCCCGACGACATCGCCGTCGCGGTCAGGGCGGCGCTGGCAGCCAACGTGGGGTTGGATCTGCAACACGGACGCGTCCGCGTGACGCTGACGTCCGGGCCCGGTCCGCTGGGCAGCGAGCGAGGACCGGGGCCATACACGCTGGTCGTCACGGTCCAGCCGGGCCGACCGTGGCCCGATACCGCTGCTGTGGGGGTGCCGCCGTGGCCCCGCAACGAACGGTCCCCCCTCACCGGGTTGAAGACGACGTCGTACGCGGAGAATGCGGTCATGCTGGCGTGGGCCAAGGAGCGGCAGTTCGAAGAGGCCGTCATGGGCAACCTCGCCGGCGATCTCTGTGAGGGGACGGGCAGCAACATCTTCGTCGTCATCGACGACCAGGCCTTCACGCCGACATTGGATTCGGGGTGCCTGAACGGCATCACACGCCAACTGGTCATCGAATGGGGAGACGTCATCGAGCGGGACTTCCCGCTGCAGATTCTGGAGACAGCGGACGAGGTGTTCCTCACGTCCTCGACACGCGACGTGCAGCCGGTGGACCGGGTCGATGGCAGGCAGGTCCCGGTGGGCCCGGTGACCACGCGACTCAGACAACTGTTCGCCGAGCGCAGTGTCGAGGATGTGGACCCGTGAGGAACGGATCCGTGCGGTCGACGGTGGCGATCATTCGGGCTCACCCCGACACGTGAACAGCGGTCAGTCTGTTCCGCGGTCATCCATGAAGGTCATGACATTGTCCAGCAGGATGTCGGTGTCGAAGGGGCGGGCGACCCAAGCGTTGGCACCTGCCAGGTAGACCGGCCAGGTGATGTCGTCGTCGATCAGGGAACTGACCACGATGATGGGCAGCTCCCGCGCGCGGTAGGTGGCCCGGACGTGGCGGATCAGGTCCAGGCCATTCATGCCCGGCAACTCGATGCAGGTGAGCAGTGCGTCATAGCTGTCCTGTTGCAGCGAACGCAGTCCCATCTCGGCCGAGGCGGCGAGCGTCCACTCGACGTCGGGGGCCACCACGCCCACGGTGTCACGCACCAACTCAGCCATCTCGTGATGACATTGGACGACCAGTATCCGTCGTGCACGGCCCATGGCGAGACCCCCGTTCGCGACCTGGACGTCACGATACGCGGTCCTGCTTCCGTCGGGAGTCGCACCGGGTTGCCCATGGAGTGGTCAATCTTCCCGTCTCAATCGGAGTCGTGCCTCGGATCCCGCTGGACCAGAGCTCCAAGGAAGGGTGGGCTGCGGCTGGTCGTGATGATCTGCCCGCCCTGCTGGACCTCTCCATCCCGAGGGCGAAATGTCCGGATTCGGGGGGGTGACCCGCTGCGGAGTAGGGTCCACCCCCCTGTATAACCGTGGGCGATGGTGATTTCATGATCAAGAGATCGGCAGTCCCGGCCAGCGGCGCCGACCAGCAAAGGTGATCGACGTGGATGGGGGTCCTCATGGAGTCAGGCGTCGCGCGCCTGCCCGGTGGTGCCGTATCAGCGGTCGTGATTCGACTGGGCCACTGGGAGTGGCCCGCCTACAGCGCCAACCGGCTCTTGCAGTTGTGCAGCCCATTCCGGGTGGGACCCAAGCCCTATTCACTGGTGGAGGGAGTGCAGGTGCTGCGCGCCCAACACCCCACGGTGGCCGTGCTCATCCCCTCCGGTTTCTCCTCGGAGACGAGGGACACCGTCACCGCAGCCCTGCACTCCATCAAGGAGGCTTCCTCGCGCACACGCGTCGTTCTGCTCTCGCAGCAGGGCCGTACATCCCCGTCGGAGATCGACCCGGACGTCCGACCCCTGGGATATGTCTCCACCACCGACCTGAGCACCGAGGAGAGTCTCATCACGGCGGTCCGGGCGGTCGGGGAGGGAATGGCGTTCCTGAGCCCGAGTGCCCTGGACTCGAATCCTCAGGAAAGCCACGACGGCCGGTTGGCCGCCCTCACCGAGCAGCAGCGCGAGGTGCTTCGCCTGATGGCGGACGGTCTGAGTAATCAGGGGATCGCCGAACAGATGGTGCTCAGCCTTAAGGCGGTCGAGAACTATGTGGGGGCGATCTTCCGCTCGCTCGGGATAAACGGGGACGGCAACATCAGCCGTCGGGTCGCCGCCACCAACATCTATCGCAGCGAGACCGTCACCTGACGGTTCGGCTGTCCGTGTCCTCAGCGGACGATGAAGCCGAGTGTCTTGTCGCAGATGTTCCGCCAACCCTTGGACGTCTTCATCGCGAAGACGACCTTGTACTGACCGGGTCCGGCGTCGGGATAGTTCTTGCGCCAGGAGCCACTGAACTGGTACCAGCTGTCGTCGACGGCTGACTGCTCGAGCTGGAAGTCGTGGCTGGACCGCTTCCCGGTGGGATCGGTGATGAAGACCCGGATGGTGTCCCGGTGGCTGAACGTCCCCATGCGCAGCGAGGTGTCGTGACCGTCGAACGTGCTGGCGATGGCCCAGTCACCGTTCGGAGATGACCACTCTGACGGGAACCGGTTGTGTGACGGCGCGGCGGCGGCGGGTGCCGTCGGTTCGGTGGGCGCGGGAGCGGCTGCCGCGGGTGCGATGGCAGCGCCACCCACGATGATGCCGGCCACACCGAGGGTGGCGAGTGCGCGCAGGGAGGTCAGGTTCATGGGGATTCCTCTTCGAGTGGGCGGATGTGATGCCCCCTGCCTGCCCCGCCAACTCCGGGTCACTCTCCAACCGGTCGCCGGAACGATTCGGCAGGAGGAACCGCATCGCGACCCAAGGTGCGTCCGCCTGTCTGTGGCCATTTGCTCTCGCAGCAGGGTCGGATATCACCGTCGGAAGAGGAAGCCTCCGACATCATGAGATGAACCGACTGCCGGTGACCGAGAGCTCTCCCAGCGATACGCCCCGTATATTCGTCGTGTCGGATCGACTGCCTTCGAAGGATGCTCCGTGAACCCCCAAGACACGCCCCAGCGCCCGTGGCAGTTCGGCGTCGTCCTCTCCCCTCGCCGGGTCGTGTGACGTCATGGTGGCTCTTCGATCGCTCAATCACTGGACTGGGGCGCCGGGTGCCCTCGTTCAGTGGAAGCCCACTGCCGCGTCGCAGGCCGCGGCACTGGCTGCTCCGGCAGAGGCGATCCCACCGAGTCGGCAGCAGCAGCAGCACTTGCGCGCCTACCGGCGCTCTGAGGCAGCGGGCCTGCCGATGGCCCGGCTGATCACGCTGGTGTGGGACGAACCGGGACAGTGCGACATCGACGCCATGACCGAGGCCTTCACCGCACACCTGCGCCGCCACGACACCTATGCCAGCCACCTCTCCGTCGACCATCTGGGCCGGACGAGCCGTCATCAGATCAGGGACGCCACCGCCATCGCGCTCGAACCGGTCGCGGCAGGTGTGGTCGACGCCGACGGCTGGCGCAGAGCGGTGGAGCAGACCCCGGGACCAC
>CAIWTL010000651.1 GCA_903915555.1 uncultured Micrococcales bacterium
AGACTGTGCAGACAGGCTCGGCCGAGGTTCGGGAGGTCTTCCGGTCCAGCAAGTTCGGCAACATCGCCGGCTGCATCGTCCGGGAGGGCGAGATCCGTCGCAACGCCAAGGCGAAGCTGCTCCGGGACGGTGCAGTCGTCTCGGACAGCCTGTCGGTGGCGTCCCTGCGACGGTTCAAGGACGATGCCACCGAGGTCCGCGAGGGCTTCGAGTGCGGTATCGGTCTGGGTGCGTTCAACGACATCAAGGTCGGCGACATCATCGAGACGTTCGAGGAGCGCGAGAAGGAGCGGGCCTGACCATGACCGATCATGAAGCGCGGGTGCGCCGACTCGCCGACCGCATCGGCGAGATCGTCGCGGAACTCCTGGAGCGAAGGATTAAGGACCCGCGACTGGGGTTCGTCACGGTGACCGATGTTCGCCTCACGAACGACATGCGTGAGGCGACCATCTTCTACACAGTGCTGGGCGACGAGTCGGAGCGGGAGGCCACCGCCGCTGCGTTGGAGTCCGCGAAGGGTCACCTGCGCACCGAGGTCGGCAGGATCACCGGGGTGAGGTTCGCGCCCTCGCTCACGTTCGTCCCCGACGCCCTGCCCGACACCGCCGCCCACATCGAGGAGTTGCTCCGCGAGGCGGCAGCGTCGGACGCGGAACTGCAGCAGCAGGCAGCGGACGCGAAGTACGCCGGTGACGCGGATCCGTACCGGCACGACGATCAGGACGCGTGAACGGCCTCCTCCTCGTCGACAAACCCCCGGGGCGGTCCAGCCACAGCGTCGTGGCGGAGGCACGTCGGGTGTTGGGCACCCGCAAGGTGGGCCATGCGGGCACTCTCGACCCGATGGCCAGCGGTCTGCTGGTGCTCGGCGTGGGCGCGGGGACCCGGCTTCTCACTTTCCTCGTCGGACTGCCCAAGTCCTACGAGGCAACCGTTCGATTCGGCATCACCACCACCACCGAGGACGCCGACGGTGACGTGCTGTCCCGTCACGGGGTCGGTTCCGGGATCGACGAGACATCCCTCAGTGGGGCGCTGGATCGATTCACCGGGACCTATCTGCAGCGGCCGTCCAGCGTCTCGGCGATCAAGGTGTCGGGCCGGCGGGCCTACGACCGCGTGCGCGCCGGAGAGGCGGTGTCGCTGGAGCCCCGGGAGGTGACCGTGGGGGAGATCACCGTTGTCGCGGCACACCCCACTCGTACGGTGGATGGCGTGTCGGTCCTCGATATGTCGATCCGGACCCAAGTGTCCAGCGGCACCTACGTCAGGGCCTTGGCGCGTGACCTGGGGGACGAAGTCGGCACCGGCGCGCACCTGACGGCATTGCGCCGCACCGCGGTCGGGCCCTTCTCGGTGGCGTCGGCCGTACGGCTCGACCACCTCACGCCCACGACGGCTCTGCTGGATCCGGGGGTCGTGGCCACCACGGTGCTTCCCACCGTCGTCATCGGGCCCGACGAGGCGGTCGCCGTCACCCATGGCGTGAGACTGCCGTGCAGTGTCGACGACGACGGTCCGACCGCCCTGGTCGACGAGTCCGGTGAACTGCTGTCGATCGCCAGTTGTGACGGGGGTCGGTGGCGCCACCACATGGTCATCCCCACCGCATCGTGACGCTCCGACCGATCAGGGTTCGCTGCGCGACTCGACCCGCGCGCTCACGAAGGCATCCTCCCTCGCCTGGGCGGGCTCGCGTCTTCGGACGAGGAGTGTCCTTCGAGCAGACGGGTGAGGTCCGAGACGGCAACCCGTAGTTGGGCCAACTCGGCGAGCACCTCGGCGTTGTCGTCCGAGGGCTCCGTGGGAGGCGGCGCGCTCTGGCCCGAGTCGACACCGGAGACCCACCGGACCATCTGTGCTGTCAGAAGGCCGGTGGCCAACACGGCACACAAGCCGACGACCAGGCTCAGCGTGCGGCCATCGTCGGTGAGCGGGCGACCCACGGCGGAGTCGCCCAGATGCAGCAGACTTGCGACAGACCACGCGAGCGCGGTGGGCCAGTCCTGCAACTCGGACTGCGGTTGCTCCTCCTCGACCTCGGCCATGCCCACGCTGGTCACGAGGGCGATGAACAGGACAAAACCGAAGGAGAACCAGAACGCATCGCCCGCGGCCAGCGATCGCAGCTGCAGCACGTAGCACACCACGAGAACCGCGAAGAGGGCCCACGACGTCGGCAGGATGAGCAAGGTGGGCGCCAGCAGGAGCAAGGGATAGGCGAACGTGGTGGTGAATGTGGATGCGCGGTCGGTCGATGTGAGCATCAATCTGACGTAGCGGATGAACAGGAAGGCCCATGTCACCGCCACCAGACCCGTCAAGGCGTCGTCGTGGCGATCATCCAGGTTGAGGGCGTCCAGGGCCAGCAACGCCAGGGAGTACACCGCCGACACCGCCAACGGGACCAGGGCCCGGACGCGGTGACTGTGATCGCCGGTGCCCTGCGGCGTGGTAGCGAGGCCTTCGGGCTCGGCCGCGCTGTCCGACGGAGACTGTGTCATCCTCACCTCATCTGTGCGGGGTCGTCGCCGGACTGCAGACTATCTCCGCTGTCCACCCCGTTTCAGCGTCGCTCGACCCCGTTCAGTCGTGGGAGACGGCCGGAACCACGGCGCTGTGGCGGCGGTCTCAGGGGTGCTCCGGGGGTGCCGTGGGCCTCGGCTGCTCGGTTGCGTCGAGCCGAGCCGTCAACCGGTCGACGGACTCCCGCAGTCGGGTCAGTTCGTCGGCGTAGGCGCTGCTGTCGTCTGCCTGGTGATTGTCAGGGCCGGTACCCGCGAGCCATGTCACGATCTGCGCGGTGAGCAGACTGGCTGCCAGCACCGCACACACACCGACCAGGATGGCGAGACTGCGGCCGTCCTCGCTGACCGGGCGCCCGACTGCCCAGTCACCGACCCGCAGGAGGTTCAGCATCGACCATGAGAGCGCGCTCGGATAGTCCCGCAACGGGGACTCCGGGTGATCCTTCTCGACCTCGACCATGGCGACACTGGTCATAGCGGCGACGAAGACGATGAGTGAGAAGGAGAAGGCGAAGGCCTGACCCGACGTCAGGGATCGCAGGCTGAGAATGTAGGCCACGATCAGCAGGATCATGAGCGGGGCCGATGTATCGGGTGGGATCAGCAGCGGCGCGACCAACAGAAGTGGATACGAGAGGTTCGCCAGGACACCGTCTCGGAGCGAGTCGGCCATCCGGAGCTCCCGGACGTACATCATCACCAGGGCCAACCACAGCATGGCCACGACGACGAAGAGCGGCAGATCGACCCGCTGCTCGAAGTGCAGGATGTCCCAACTGAGCAGGCCCAGCGAGTATGCGGCCTTGACGGCCAGCGGAGCCAGAGTCCCCAGGCGTGCGATGCGCCGCCTATCCGTGGGAGGCTCGGACGTCGTCTCTGCTCCTGGACTCACAGTGACCACCGTAACCCGACGGGAGGCACCCCTCAGGGGCATCTCCTAGGCTGGCACCATGACCGGTCCCGTGACAGACGTCGCCCGCGTGGTCACCATCGGGGTCTTCGACGGTGTGCACGCCGGTCATCGGGCTCTCATCGACGCAGCCCGTGACGAGGCGGACGAACTCGACGTCCCCTTGGTTGTCCTGACCTTCGACCCACACCCCATGAGTGTCGTGCGGCCGGAACTGGTGCCGTGCCGCCTCGCGTCGATCGACCAGCGGCGCGACCTGCTCCTCGCTGCGGGCGCCGACAACGTGAGGGTGGTGACGTTCGACGAGGCC
>CAIWTL010000652.1 GCA_903915555.1 uncultured Micrococcales bacterium
GGCATCGTGACCATCTCCGCGCCGGATCCCGCGGCGATCGTGGCGGGCCTGCGAGCCGAGGGCATCAACACGAGCTTCTCGCCGCCGGACTACGCCCGCCACGACTTCGCCCGGCACGGCATCACCGGACTAGTGCGGCTCAGCCCCCACGCCTACAACACCGAAGCCGAACTCAACCGCACCACCGACGCCCTCTCCCGTCTTTGTTACCTCAGTGGTGGGATAGCCGATCCCTAACCCACCACCGGGGTAACTGGGATGAGTGGGGGCGGCCAGGTGCTGTGGACAGTGGCCCCCGAAGGTCCGCATCCGCGGCCACGATGAGGCCATGCCTCGATCTCCCCGCCAGGAAACCCGCACCACTCAGCACAGCCTGCTGTCCGCGTTTGGTCACCATCCCTACACCTTGCCGATGGTGATGGGTGCCGGCTTCAGCCGCGAGCAACTCAGATCGGCTCTCCGGCACGGCTACGTCACACGAGTTGGCCGCGGTCTCTATGTGAATTCACCGTCAGCAGCCCTTGGCATCCCCACGTCCGTCTCTCGGGCGATCGTGGCGACAGCTCCATTGAAAGTCTCATCAGCCGTCATCTGCGGGCGCCTAGCCGGCGAACTGCATTCGCTCCCCTTTGTGACGCCTCGGGGCAGGCCGGATGAGATTGCGGTCTCGGAGATCATGATTCTCGATTCAGCGAACCACCGCTGCGGTCACCGGGCTCCTGACGCAGTCGTTCGCCGCGTCCAGCATCTGCCACCAGACACGACCGAGATCCACGGAGTGACTGTCACTTCCCTACTCCATACGGCCATAGACATGGTCCGCATGGGCACACGCCACGCGTCCTCATCACGTGCTCGAGCGCTGCCTCTACCAGAGGCCCTCGTAGTACTCGACGCTGCGACCGCCCAACTGGGTGCCACCACACCGGAGGAGGCGGCCGCACTCGTCAAGAGCCTGAGACCTCGCTTTCGCTACGGCCCAGGCATCAGGTCAGTCGACGCCGCACTGGAGTTCCTAGATCCACTTGCCGAGACGCCTCTGGAGTCGTGGTCTCGCGGCTACATGATCGTGTACGGCGTACCCAAACCGTTGACTCAGCACGTCATCGTCGGCGCCAACGGAATCGACTACCGCACAGACTTCTGCTGGCCCGACCTGATGGTCATCGGCGAGGCCGATGGACTTGAGAAGTACGGCAGCAGTCCCGAGGAATTCCGAAGGGCCAAGAGCCAGGAGCTTGAGCGCCAGCGAGCCCTAGAGGCGGCTGGCTGGATCGTGGTCCGATGGACCTGGGACGAATTAGCCCGCGATCCGCAGGCCGTGATGTGGCGCATCCTCGACGCGATGCAGCATGCCCGCCGCCGGCTCCGCGCGTCTTAGTCACTCGACGGGTGGGAAAGCGGGCCCATAAGCCACCAGTCACGTAACTAAGACGGAGGGGGTGGGGGGTGCTGGTCGAAGATGTGGCGGCGGATCCAGGAGTGCATAGCCACCGCCGCGGCAGCACCGGCGTTGATGGACCGAGTGGAGCCGAATTGGGTGATGGCCAGCAGGTCGACGGATAGGTCCTGGGACCGGGTGGACAGTCCAGGGCCCTCCTGGCCGAAGAGAAGGACGCACTCGCGCGGAATGTCATAGGTCTCGATCGGCACCGAGCCCTCGACATTGTCGATGCCCACCACCGGAATCCCCGCGTCACTGACCCACTCACCGAAGGCATCGATCGA
>CAIWTL010000653.1 GCA_903915555.1 uncultured Micrococcales bacterium
CAACATCGGGATCATGGCTCACATCGACGCCGGCAAGACGACGACGACCGAGCGGATCCTGTTCTACACGGGCATCAACTACAAGATCGGTGAGGTCCATGAGGGCGCGGCCACCATGGACTGGATGGAGCAGGAGCAGGAACGCGGCATCACGATCACGTCGGCCGCGACCACCTGTGAGTGGGACGGCCACCAGATCAACATCATCGACACACCCGGCCACGTCGACTTCCCCGTCGAGGTGGAGCGTTCGCTGCGCGTGCTCGACGGCGCCGTGGCCGTGTTCGACGGCGTCGCCGGTGTAGAGCCGCAGTCCGAGACCGTGTGGCGGCAGGCCGACCGTTACAACGTGCCGCGCATCTGCTTCGTCAACAAGCTCGACCGTACGGGCGCAGAGTTCTTCCGCTGCGTGGACATGATCAAGTCGCGACTCAACGCGACGGCTCTGGTCCTGCAGGTTCCGATCGGGGCCGAGATGGACTTCCGCGGTGTCGTCGACCTCGTCCGCATGAAGGCCCTCGTGTGGCCCGAAGACACCAAGATGGGCGAGGACTACAGCGTCGAGGAGATCCCCGAGAGCCACACCGAGATCGCCCAGGAGTGGCGCGACCGGCTGCTCGAGACGATCGCCGAGGCCGACGACGAGATGATGGAGAAGTACCTCGAGGGCGAGGAGCCCACCGTCGAGGAGCTCAAGGCCGCCATCCGTCGCGCGACCCTCGCCGATGCCCTGACCCCCGTGCTGTGCGGCACCGCCTTCAAGAACAAGGGCGTGCAGCCCCTGCTCGACGCGGTCGTCGACTACTTGCCGTCGCCGCTGGACGTCGGTTCGGTCGAGGGCCACAAGGTCAACGACGAAGAGGTCATCCTCACCCGTGAGCCGAAGAACGACGCGCCCCTGTCGGCGCTCGCCTTCAAGATCATGTCCGACCCCCATCTGGGCAAGCTCACCTACCTGCGTGTCTACTCCGGAACCCTGACGGCGGGCAGCCATGTGTTGAACGCCAGCAAGGACAAGAAGGAGCGCATCGGCAAGATCTACCGGATGCACGCCAACAAGCGTGAGGAGATCGACTCGGTGGGCGCCGGCGAGATCGTCGCGGTGATGGGTCTGAAGATGACCACCACCGGCGAGACGCTGTGCAGTGACAAGGACCCGATCACCCTCGAGTCCATGACGTTCCCGGCCCCCGTCATCCACGTGGCCATCGAGCCGAAGACCAAGTCCGACCAGGACAAGCTCGCGACCGCCATCCAGCGGCTCGCCGAGGAGGACCCCACCTTCCAGGTGCGCACCGACGAGGAGACCGGCCAGACGATCATCGCCGGCATGGGCGAACTGCACCTCGAGGTGCTCGTCGACCGCATGCGCCGCGAGTTCAAGGTCGAGGCCAACGTGGGCAAGCCCCAGGTCGCCTACCGCGAGACGATCACCAAGAAGGTCGACAAGGTCGAGTACACGCACAAGAAGCAGACCGGTGGCTCCGGCCAGTTCGGTCGCGTGATCATCGACATCGAGCCGACCGGCGGCGAGGGTGACGGCGGCTACGAGTTCGCCAACAAGGTCACCGGCGGCCGTATCCCCAAGGAGTACATCCCCAGCGTCGACGCCGGATGTCAGGACGCCATGGAGTTCGGCGTCCTCGCCGGGTACCCGATGGTGGACGTGAAGGTCACGCTGCAGGACGGCGCGTACCACGACGTCGACTCCTCCGAGCTCGCCTTCAAGATCGCCGGATCGATGGCCTTCAAGGAGGCCGCGCGCCGCGCTTCACCCGTGCTGCTGGAGCCGATGATGGCCGTCGAGGTCACGACCCCCGAGGACTTCCTCGGTGACGTGATCGGCGACCTCAACTCCCGTCGTGGGCTCGTCCAGTCGATGGACGAGCGGGCAGGCGCGCGCGTGGTCAAGGCGCTCGTGCCGCTGTCGGAGATGTTCGGCTACGTCGGCGACCTGCGTTCCAAGACGCAGGGACGTGCCGCGTACTCGATGCAGTTCGACTCCTATCACCAGGTTCCCAACAACGTCGCCGAGGAGATCATCGCCAAGGCCCGCGGGGAGTGATCCTGCGCGGAACCCGTCCCGACGGGTGACCACACAACAACTGAACACAACTGAACACCCCGGCCGGGAATATCACCCCGTGTCCGTGGGCACAAGCAAGGAAGCAATGCACAGCCAGGCTGTCGCCCGGAAGAGGATCGGGCAGCAGTCACCCAGCGCACCAGGTCAAGGAGGACCCAGTGGCGAAGGCGAAGTTCGAGCGGACCAAGCCGCACGTCAACATCGGCACCATCGGTCACATCGACCATGGCAAGACGACGTTGACCGCGGCCATCACCAAGGTTCTGCACGACAAGTACCCCGACATCAACCCGTTCACGCCGTTCGATGAGATCGACAAGGCTCCTGAGGAGCGGCAGCGCGGAATCACCATCTCGATCGCGCACGTCGAGTACCAGACAGAGGCCCGTCACTACGCGCACGTCGACTGCCCCGGGCACGCCGACTACATCAAGAACATGATCACCGGTGCCGCCCAGATGGACGGCGCGATCCTGGTGGTCGCAGCGACCGACGGTCCCATGCCCCAGACGAAGGAGCACGTGCTGCTCGCCCGTCAGGTGGGTGTGCCCGCGATCGTGGTGGCGCTCAACAAGTGCGACATGGTCGACGACGAGGAGATCCTGGAGCTGGTCGAGCTCGAGGTCCGGGAGCTGCTCAGCACCTACGAGTTCCCCG
>CAIWTL010000654.1 GCA_903915555.1 uncultured Micrococcales bacterium
GTGGGGCGAGTACCTGCCGCGAGCCGGCGTCCTGGTCATCGGCGTCGGCGGCATGGATCAACTCCCGGCCCCCGTGCCCACCTGGTTGCGCGAGTCGATCCCCTACCTGCGTCACTCGCGCGTACGCCGTACTGCCCGAGATGCGCTTCGCACGGCGACTCCGCCGCTCGCCAGGCGTGTCAACGGCCCCTTCCGGACCCTGCCGCAGGCGGCCACCGACCGCTACCTCAGCCGCATGGTGCAAGGGGTTCGTGCACTGCGACCCGACCTGCCCATCGCCCTCCTCAGCCCCCCGCCGTGGACCGGCCCGTACTACCCCTCGACGCGCTGGCACCGGCCCGCTGTCGCGGCCGCCCGTGCGTGGGCCGCCCGTGAAGGCGTCGTGTACGTCGACATCGAGCCCCTCGTGGCCCCGCGCCTGTCGACGTGCAACCCCGATGGCATGCACTGGTCGTGGGAGGTGCATGCCCTGGTGGGGGAGGCACTCGCCGACGAGCTGCGAGGTGGACGTGGGGACTGAACGAAGCGGCGGGTCACTGTGCAAAAACCGGCCAACTGCCGGTCTGGCACCCCCCAATGGGGGACAGTAGTCGGGTGACATCCGCCCCGGCCCGGAAGGTGCTCCTCGTGGAGGACCACCCGCTGATGCGTGCGCTCGTCGAGCGCTCGCTGCAGGATGATGGATTTCTTGTCGAGTCGGTGCCGTCGTCGCGTCGGGCCATCCGCGAGTTCGATGCCATCGATCCAGACGTGCTTGTGACGGACATCGATCTTGGCGACAGGCCCAACGGTGTCGAACTGGCGACGTTGCTGCGCGCCCAGGCTCCCTACCTGGGCGTTGTCTTCCTCACCAACTACACCTCGATCGATGCCTTTGAGTCCCGGGTGAAGGCTCCTGAGCATGCCGCCTTCGTGCACAAGGGAGCGATCGAAGACGTGAGGCAGCTCCGCGAGGCGATCGACTCAGCCCTCGATGACTCCACCGAGGCACTCAACCTGACCGCTAGCGACAATGGCGACCCTGTCGCCCGGCTCACCGCAACGCAATTGTCTGTTCTCCAGCAGATCGCCGAAGGTTGGAACAATTCGGAGATCGCCGCCCAGCGCGGGGTAACCCTCCGCTCGGCCGAGCGCCTCATCACGCGCACCTTCGAGGTGCTGGGTGTCAACAACGACGACAAGCGCAATGCGCGCGTGCTCGCGACGCGCCTCTACATCCGCTCCCACGGTGTGCCGGAGCCACCCGTGCCAAGACGAGCGCGGTCATGAGCGAGCGCACCTGGTGGTCACGCATCGGCGGCCCCAACGCTGTCACGGTGTGGTCCTGGTGGGTGACGCTGCCGCTGGCGCTGATCGCGAGCGCCTACGGGGGTGGGCTTGCCGGTATGCCGCTCGTGCCCTGGACGGTGGCCGCCTTCGCCGTCAACGTTGTGCTCATCGTTCCGCTGGTCATCGTGCGTGCGACGTATCTGTCGTCTCGACCCCGACCATCGCGACCTGTTGCGGCGATTGCCACCTTTGCCGTGCTCGGTGCCTTGCGCTCGGTGCTTATGGTCGGCGTGGCCGCGGCCATGGGCTACACGGACGTGACGACTGTCCTGTGGGAGTGGCCGCTCATGGGCGCTATCGCCGGAGCCTTCGCGCTGTCCCTGATTGCCGTGGTCGTCGATAGTGTGCGCGAGCACCGCGCAGCCACGCGGCGCCTGCTTGATCTGCAAACGTCGCTTTGTCAGATCAATGACATCGAGACTGCCCGACTCGCTGACATTGAGGCGGACTTCATTCGCGACGTCGAGGAACACATACTCAAGGCCCTCAACGAATTGCGGGCGACTCAGCCCACCTCGGGCCGCGAGGCAGGTCGTTCTCTCCGGGAGGTGTCCGATGCGGTGGTGCGGCCCTTAAGTCACCAGCTCGCACGTGCCGACTCCTGGGTCGCGCCCATGGCGGTATCTCTCAACGAGCCGTGGACCCGCAAGCTCGATGGACTGGTGCGGCTCATCCGCCCCGCGCACCCTCTCGTGCCAGTGCTCGTCTTCGAACTGGTCGTGCTTCCCTTCATGGTGTCCAGGTTTGGCCCTGTGCCCGCATTGGTGAATCTCGCGGTGGGACCCGTCATCCTCGTGGGGCTGGGCATGTTGGTCCTTCGGTTCTGGCCGGTGCTCACGAACCCCTGGTTCAATCTTGCAGGCCTTGCCTCTGCTTACGCGGCTAGCTTTGTCGTCGCGGGCACCGCCGTCTCCTTGTGCTTCATGGCACTGGCTGTCGGGCCCTTGCCTATCTGGAGCGCGGTAGTGGCTTATCCCATGCTCGCTCTCGCGTGGTCGCTTCTCGACGCCGTGCTCGCGCGCCGCGCATCCCTGGAGCAGGAATTGGTCGACTCGCTCGGCCAGCAGGCACAGGCGGCCGAGCGGCTGCGCTCCCGAATCGCTGCTATGCAGCAGCGAATCGCGAAGATCCTGCACTCTGTCGTGCAGGGAGAACTCGTGACATCGGCACTGAGCCTCGTACACACGGATGATCCGGACAGGGTGAATGCCGAAATCGATCGCGTGACAGCAAGCGTCGTACACCGCCTTCACGACGATGAGCCAACAGTTGGATCCCGGGAGCGTGTCCTGGACCTAGTCTCCCTGTGGAGAGCGGCCGTCGATGTCCAGCTGGATGTTCATCGCGATGTGTGGGCAGCGCTGGACCGAGACCCTCGCCTGTGCGGGTCGGTGATCGACGTGCTGGCCGAGGGGCTCACGAACGTCGTTCGCCACGGCACGGGACCCCACGCGAATGTTCGCCTGCGCCTGGGACCGAAAAGCGTCGAGGTCGCTATCCAATCGAGCGGCACCCTGAGTCACCAGGGAACGCGTGGCCTGGGCCTGCAGACGATCTCGACAGTCGCACGGTCGTGGACGCTCGAGGAGCAGGGCGGCACCGTGCACCTCTCGGTCACCCTGGCTTCGTAGTCCGGTCGGACCGGTCTGTGCCGGTGAACTCGGACACGGTCGACCTCGTGAAGGTCACCTGTACGTAGATCTTGCCCGATCGTCAGAGCGACGTGGTGGCATCCTGATCACATGTTGTATGCGGTGCCGATGACCATCGCTGCCGTGCTCGCCATGGTCAATTGGTGGGCTGTGGCGCCGCGCCGATCGGACGGCGGTCCAGACCGACGTTCGATCGAGCGCTGGGCCAAGCCGGCGGTCATGGTCTTCCTCGTCGCCGCAGCTCTGCTAATCCCCGCCGAGTCGAGCGCCATCCGCTGGGCCATCGTTGTCGGCCTGGCCTTTGGGCTCGTCGGCGATGTGCTGCTCTTCTACGACCGCTTCATCCCTGGTGCCTCGGCCTTCCTCATCGGCCACCTGGCATACGTGGCTGCTCTGCTCATGGTGCCGCAGGAGCCCCGAGGTCTCCTCGTCGGCGGGGTGATCGTGCTCCTGGTGGCTGTCTTCGTCGGCCGGCAGATCGTCGCGGGCGCTTGGCGCACGTCGCCGTTGCTGGGCGCCATCGTCGCGACGTACATGCTCGTCATCGGTGTGGTCGTCGTGCTGGCGGTCGGATCGACGTCCGTGGTGGTGGAGATCGCCGCGCTGCTCTTCCTCACGTCCGACGCGCTGCTGGCCTGGGCGCGCTTTGTCGGGCCAGCCCCAGGTGGTCGTGTGGCCGTGATGGTGACCTACCAGCTCGCCCAGGCCGGGTTCGTCCTCGCCATCCCCACGCTCGTGCCTTAGCCTGCGGCGAGCACATATACCCGAGGAGATTCCGTGTGCACGAACTTCAAGGTGCCTATCGCCGAGGATGGCGCGGTGGTGGTGGGTCGGAGCCTGGA
>CAIWTL010000655.1 GCA_903915555.1 uncultured Micrococcales bacterium
GCAGGGTGTCGGCAATGTCATCCGCGGGTTGAAGGGGTTCGCGAACTCCGGCAACGGGACCGATCCCCTCGACAAACTCGAGACGGGTGTGAACGACTTCTTCGAGAAGCTGGGGATCAAGCTCGAGGACCTGTCGGCGGTGGTGGGGGTGCTTCCGCCGAAGTTGGACAAGGCGATCCGTGACATCCAAGCTGCCCAGGACAGACTGACGGTCCTGGACGCCCGACTCGCCCGCCTCAACGCGCTGCTCACACCGCAACGGATCAACCAGTTGCAGGAACTGGCCGACAACTGGCCCAAGATCGCCAAGGCCATCCAGAAGGCGAACAACTCGATCCCGAAGGTCATCTCGTTCCTGGAGAACCCGAAACTGCAGGACGAGATCGACTGCAGTCTGCCCAACCCCGCGGTCGGGACGCCGCCGCAGGGCATGGTCAGCGTCGGCAAGGTCAACAAGACCTCGCTGGTGGAGCGGGGGGGCACGTACAAGGGGTTCGTGGACAAGCAGAAGGACCTGCCGGCGAACCCGCAGATCAGCGACGCCTACACATTCGGTGGGGGACTCACCCACGGAGGTGCGATCTTCAAGAAGCCGGATCCCGACAGTCCGGCGCAGTGGGACTTCAGCAAGACCCTCCCCAGCAACGCGTCCGCGTGCCGCACGACACTCCTCACGGGCAACCAGGTAATTCCGACTCTCCCGACGGTCATCGACCTCACCGACAAGCTGACCGAACTGCAGCCGCTGGTGGCGGAGCTGGCGGCCATCCCGGCGCTGTCCCCGGAGAACGCGGACGAGGTGCAGCAACTCCTTCTGGTGGTCAGCCGGCAACTCCCGGGCATCCTGACGGTGATCACCCCATTGACCAAGGAACTCACCAAGACGTTGACCCCGCTGGAGAAGAACCTGGCGAAGGCCGAGGTGGGGGTCCTCGATCTGCAACGCCAACTCGGCATCTATGGCGATCGGGCCGCCCGGACGCAGATCCGGGTCCCGGCGCTCAACGCGATCGTGAGCAACGTCGTCCAGAAGGCCCTGAGTTCCCCCAACGGCCAACTGGTCACCAGTGGACTCGACGAGACCGTGGGCGGCGTCGGCATCGTCAAGACCCAGTTGGCGCAATTCGTCACCAGCCTCGCCGTGTCGCTCAAGACGGGGGCCACCGCCATCAAGGGCACCGCGGGCAGAAAGATCGCAGGGCTCAAGGTCAAGATCGCGGCCGTCAAGCGCAAGATCGCCGGCGCCAGTGGCGCCGCCAAGGTGAAACTCCTCGGGGTCAAGCGCAAGCTGCAGGGCGCGCTGGGCAGCGCCAAGGCCAAGGCCGGCGCCGCCGGCGAGAAGGTCAATGGCCTCAAGGCCTCGGTGGGTGGCATGCTCCAGGCCTCTCACCAGTCGCCCTTGCCCTACGGCGGTGATCCGCAGGACGCACCGCCGGGTACCCAGCTTGCCGGCGCGTACGAGTTCGCCATGGACGCTGCCGACACCGAGGCGCCGAGTACCGACATGCGAGTGATCATCGGCCTGATCGCGTTGCTGGGGGCCGGCGGACTGGGCGCGTGGGCCGCGCGACGCGGAGTCGGGTCTGCGCGGTCCTGAGCGGGGGCGGAAGTCACATCGCCTTCGCCCGCAGCGGCTTTGACCCCTTCCGGGTGCGGCAGGTACCCTGGGGAGGTTGTCGCCCGCCTTCACGGGCCCCAATGGGGTCAGAACGGGCGTGGCTGGACCGAAACCCCACGGCTCACAACCGACTGCAGGAGAGAATCGTGCGCACCTACACGCCCAAGCCGGGTGAGACCGAGCGCAAGTGGTACGTCATCGACGCATCCGACGTCGTGCTCGGCCGCCTGGCCAGTCAGACCGCCAGGCTGCTGCGCGGCAAGCACAAGACGGTGTTCGCGCCCCACGTGGACACCGGCGACTTCGTGGTCGTCATCAACGCCGACAAGGTCGCGCTCACAGGCAGCAAGGCGACGGACAAGCTCGACCAGCGGCACTCCGGCTACCCCGGTGGTCTGTCGACCCGTACCTACGGCGACCTGCGGGAGAATGATCCCCGGCGCATGGTCGAGACCGCGGTCAAGGGGATGCTTCCCCACAACTCGCTGGGTCGTGCCCAGCTCAAGAAGCTCAAGGTGTACGCGGGGCCCGATCACCCGCACGCCGCGCAGCAGCCCGAACCGTACGAGTTGGAGCAGGTGGCCCAGTGACGGAAGAAGTGACCGAGGAGAACGTGGTGAGCGAGACCGTCGTGACCGACGACCTGGGGGGTGTCGAGGTGGTCACCGAGATCGCCGAGGTGACCGGTGTCCCCGCCCGTCGTGCCGAGGGCTCGTCGGTGGGTCGACGCAAGGAAGCGGTCGCGCGGGTCCGCCTCGTGCCCGGCAGTGGCAACTGGGACATCAACGGCCGCACCCTCGCCGAGTACTTCCCCGACAAGGTCCACCAGCAGCTCATCAGCAGCCCGTTCGTGACGACCGACTCCGTCGAGGCCTACGACGTCTTCGCCCGCATCGAGGGTGGTGGCCCCTCCGGCCAGGCCGGAGCGCTGCGGCTGGGCATCGCCCGTGCCCTGAACGAGATCGACGCGGAGGCGCATCGCCCCGAGTTGAAGAAGGCCGGTTTCCTCACGCGGGACGCCCGGGTGAAGGAGCGCAAGAAGTACGGCCTCAAGAAGGCCCGCAAGGCGCCCCAGTACTCCAAGCGCTGAGGCCATGTCGCGCCTCTTCGGCACCGACGGGGTCCGGGGTCTTGCCAACCGAGTGCTGACCGCACCCCTCGCGCTGGACCTCGCGGTGGCTGCAGCCCAGGTGCTTCCCGATGGCTCCGCAGCCGACAGACCCGTCGCCGTGGTGGGCCGCGACCCCCGCGCCAGCGGGGAGTTCCTCTCCGCCGCCGTCGTGGCGGGCCTCGCCGCCTCCGGGGTGGACGTGTGGGACGTCGGTGTCGTTCCGACGCCCGCGGTGGCCTTCCTCACCCGTGACGCGGGAGCCGACTTCGGGGTGATGCTGTCCGCCTCCCACAACCCGATGCCGGACAACGGCATCAAGTTCTTCGCGCGGGGTGGCCTCAAGCTCCCTGACGACGTCGAGCAGCGCATCGAGTCCGCCATGGCCGACCCCGTCGTGGGACCCACCGGTGCCGGCGTCGGTCGGGTGCGGTCCGGGGGCGATCCCGTCGGCAGGTACGTACGCCACGTGGTCGGGACCGTCGACCAGGATCTCTCCGGACTGCGCGTCGTCGTGGATGCCGCCAACGGCGCCGCCAGCCTCGCCGGTCCCCGGGTCCTGCGGGAACTCGGTGCCGAGGTCATCGAGATCCACACCGCACCCGACGGCTACAACATCAACGAGAACTGCGGCTCCACCCACATGGGGGACCTGCAGGAGGCCGTCGTCGCGGAGGGGGCCCACGTGGGCATCGCCAACGACGGCGACGCCGACCGATGCCTGGCCGTGGACGCCGAGGGGCGCATCGTCGACGGCGACCAGATCATGGCGATCCTCGCCGTGGCCCGCAAAGAGTACGGCACCTTGCGTGGCAACACGGTCGTCGCGACGGTCATGTCCAACCTGGGTTTCCGGATCGCCATGTCCGGCCACGGGATCGACGTGTTCGAGACGGCTGTGGGAGACAGGTACGTCCTCGAGGCGATGCTCTCGGAGGGCTACACCCTCGGTGGTGAGCAGAGCGGGCACATGCTGCTGCTCGACTACGCGACCACGGGTGACGGCGTATTGACCGCGGCCCACCTGTTGGCGCGCATGGTCGACGCGGGCAGACCCCTCGCCGAGCTCGCGGCGGTCATGCACCGGCTTCCCCAGGTCCTCGTCAACGTCCGGGACGTCGACCGAGCCGCACTGCCCGACAGCCAGGAGGTCGCCGCTGCGGTCACAGCGGCCGAGGAACGACTCGGCTCCGCCGGCCGAGTGCTGCTGCGCCCGTCCGGCACCGAGCCGCTCATCCGCGTCATGGTGGAGGCCGAGTCGGCGGAGGATGCAGAGGCGATCACGGGTGAACTGGCCGCCGTTGTCCAGCGGCATCTCTCCCTGCCTTCCTAGGTTCAGCAGCCAGGACAAGCCCGGCGGGCCCGCACTCCCGAGGCCTGCCGCTCCCCGCTGACCGCCTACTCTGTTCCTCATGTGCGGAATCGTGGGTTACGTCGGCCACCGACCGGCGCTCGACGTCGTGATCTCGGGGCTGCGCCGCCTCGAGTACCGCGGCTACGACTCGGCGGGAGTGGCGCTGGCCATCGACGGTGAGCTCTGGACCGAGAAGAGAGCGGGCAAGCTCGCCAACCTCGAGGCCGCCGTTGCCGAGGCCGCACCGCCTCCGCCGCCGGCGACGACCGGTATCGGCCACACGAGGTGGGCCACCCACGGCGGGCCGACGGACCGCAACGCCCACCCGCACGTCTCGAGTGACGGCGCTGTGGCCATCATCCACAACGGGATCATCGAGAACTTCGCGGAACTGCGGGAGGAGTTGGCCCGGGAGGGCATCGAACTTCTGTCGGAGACCGACACCGAGGTGGCCGCCCACCTCGTGGCCCTCGAGTTGCCCCGCTGCGCCGGCGATCTGGCCGAGGCCATGCGGCGCGTGTGCCGACGCCTCAACGGGGCCTTCACGCTCGTCGCCGTCGACGCCAGCCGTCCCGATGTCGTCGTCGGGGCGCGTCGCAACTCTCCGCTCGTCGTGGGCGTGGGTGAAGGGGAGTCGTTCCTCGCCTCGGATGTCGCCGCCTTCATCGAGTTCACCCGGGATGCGATCGAACTCGGCCAGGATCAGGTGGTCGAGGTGCGACGGGAGGGCGTCGAGGTCACCGACTTCGATGGCAATCCGGCCGAGGTGACTCCGTTCACGGTCGACTGGGACGCGTCCGCCGCCGAGAAGGGCGGATACGACCTCTTCATGCTCAAGGAGATCGCCGAGCAGCCGAAGGCCGTCGCGGACACGCTGCGTGGCCGTATCGAGCGCGACGGGACCCTACGGCTGGACGACATGAGGATCACCCCGGCGGAACTGCGCGAGATCGACAAGATCGTCGTCGTCGCCTGTGGGACCGCCTACCACGCGGGGATGGTCGCGAAGTACGCCATCGAACACTGGACGAGGATCCCCGTGGAGTGCGAACTCGCCAGTGAGTTCCGGTACCGCGATCCGATCATCCACCCCCGCACGCTCGTCATCGCGATCTCCCAGTCAGGCGAGACGATGGACACCCTCATGGCGCTGCGCTACGCGCGGGAGCAGGGGGCACGGGTCCTGGCGATCTGCAACACCGTCGGATCGACCATCCCCCGCGAGAGCGATGCTGTGCTCTACACCTACGCGGGACCGGAGATCGCCGTCGCCTCGACGAAGGCTTTCCTGACCCAGATCGTGGCGGCCTACCTCGTCGGGCTCTATCTCGCGCAGGTGCGGGGCAACAAGTTCGGCGACGAGGTGAGGCAGATCCTCGACGAACTCGAGGAGATGCCCGCGAAGGTGGATCTCGTCCTCGACACGGTCGAGGGCGTCCGTAAGATCGCGCGGGAACTCGCGGACTCACCCTCGGTCCTGTTCATCGGCCGTCACGTGGGTTACCCGGTGGCTCTCGAAGGCGCGCTCAAGCTCAAAGAGCTGGCGTACATGCACGCGGAGGGCTTCGCGGCCGGTGAACTCAAACACGGCCCCATCGCCTTGATCGAGGAGGGCATGCCCGTGGTGGTCATCGTGCCGTCCCCGCGGGGCCGGTCGGTGTTGCACGACAAGATCGTGTCGAATGTGCAGGAGGTACGTGCCCGCGGGGCGCGCACCATCGTGGTGGCCGAGGAGGGTGACGAGAGCGTCGTGCCCTACGCCGACCACATCGTGCGGGTACCCCCGTGTCCGACACTCATGCAGCCCCTCGTGTCCACGGTGCCGTTGCAGGTGTTCGCGTGCGAGATGGCCACCGCCAAGGGCCACGACGTCGACCAGCCGCGCAACCTCGCCAAGTCGGTCACCGTCGAATGACCGGGGCGCCTCGCCCGTGGCCGTCCACCCGATGGGGTGACATGGGCGAGCATCCCCCGCGATCCTCGTGACACTGTGTGCCCGTGATTGTGGGGATCGGGATCGACCTCGTGAATGTGGCGAAGTTCGGCGCGACGGTCGCGCGCACACCCGGTTTCGGTGACAGCCTCTTCACCCCTCGCGAGCGCGTGGACGAGGCCGGCGATCCCCGTTCCGCGGCGTCATTGGCCGGCCGGTACGCAGCCAAGGAAGCCCTGGCCAAAGCCCTCGGGGCGCCCCCGGGCATGCGGTGGCATGACTGCGAGGTCCTCGTCGAACCGGACGGTCGCCCCTATCTCACCCTCCGAGGCCTGCTCGGCGAAGCCGCGTCCGAACTCGGCGTGGCGACGCTGCACCTGTCCCTGGCCATGGAGGGTGACGTGGCGGTCGCCTACGTGATCGCCGAGGGTGTCGCGTCACTGGACGGGGTGGGCGCCACACGCATGCGGGAGACCGCCTGACCCCGACCGATCCGTGATGGGATGACCGCGTGAGGAACGCCTACGTCGCCTCGGCCGTGTACGCCGCCGAGGCCCAGTTGATGGAAACCGTGCCGGAAGGCAGTCTCATGGCGACCGCGTCCGCGGGGCTCGCCACCGTAGTGCGCGACCTGTTGTCGACGGAACGGGGAGTGGTCGGCAGCCGTATCGTCCTGCTCGTCGGGGCGGGGAACAACGGCGGCGACGCGCTGTACGCGGGGGCCGCCCTGGCCCGCAGCGGTGCAGCGGTGACGGCGCTGACCACGGCGGACCGTTGGCACGAGGGCGGCGCGCAGGCCGTGCTCGCCGCCGGAGGCCGTCTGCAGGCCGCCACCACCCCGTCTGCGGGGAAGGTGATCGGGCAGGCCGACGTCGTGGTGGACGGCATCGTCGGGATCGGCGCCACCGGGCCGGTGCGGTCGCCGGCCGCCGAGCTGCTCGATCACATCCCCGACAGCGCGTGGGTGGTGGCCGTCGACATCCCCAGCGGGGTCGACCCGTCGACGGGAGAGGTTCCGGGGGCCGCGGTGAGCGCCGACGTGACCGTCACGTTCGGGGTCCTGAAGGCCGGGCAGGTCCTGCCGCCCGGCCGAGATCACTGCGGCGCCGTGGAGCTGGTCGACATCGGCCTGGCGGACGCGGCCGCGCAGCAGCCCGTTGCGTTCTCGGTCCTCTCGATCGCCGACGCGGAGCCCTATGTCCGCGCGCCCGGGAGCGACGACTACAAGTACAGCCACGGGGTGCTCGGCGTCGTCGCGGGCTGCGCGCAGTACCCGGGCGCACCGCACATGGTCGTCGGCGCGGGCCGTCACAGTGGGGTGGGGATGGTGCGCCTCTTCCAGGACCCGATCGCCCCGCAGGTCGCGGCTGCGGTCGTGGACAGGTTCCCCGACACCGTCTGCACGGACGTCATCACCGATGCCAAGGTCACGGGGTGGACGATCGGGCCCGGGATGGGGACGACGGATTCCGCCCGCGAGCGGCTCGTCGAGGTCCTCGCGAGTGATCTTCCGGTGGTGGTGGACGCCGACGCCCTCACCCTCGTGGCCCACGACGCGGACCTGCGGGCCGCAGTCGGGAAACGCTCGGCGCCGACTGTCCTGACCCCCCACGTCGGGGAGTTCGCCCGGCTGGGTTTCGAGGTCGGCGACGACCGCGTGGCAGCGGCCGTCGGCGCCGCGGACGCACTCGGCGTGACGATGCTGCTGAAGGGGCCGGGAACCGTCATCGCCGATCCCGACGGCAACGTCTTCGTCGACGTGATCGGCACCTCCGCCCTGGCGACGGCGGGGAGTGGGGACTCGTTGTCGGGCATCATCGGAGCCGTCCTCTCCCGGCACCCCGGGGGAC
>CAIWTL010000656.1 GCA_903915555.1 uncultured Micrococcales bacterium
ACACCCTCACCCTGCAGTTGTCCGGTGATGACGTCCCTGACGTCACGCAGGTCAACCAGGGCTATGGCTCGCTCGGCCAGCTCGTGACCTCGGGCCTCGTGCTGCCGCTTGACGACGTTGCCACGGCCAGCGACTGGGCCGGACGTCAGGGTGAGTCACTCATCGCACTCAACGGTCGCTTCAGCCCCGATGGCCGCGACATGGGCGCCGGCGAGCTCTACGGCGTCTCCGCTACCGGTGCCTGGGTGGGCCTCTTCATGAACATGGACGTGGCCGAGTCACTGGGCATCACGGCACCGCCGACCTCGCGTGACGAGATGGAGGCCATGCTCGTCAAGGCCAAGGATGCGGGCATCCCCGGCCTGATGTTCGGTGCGACCGACGGCGGCGAGCAGATCTGGCTCTGGGCCAATCTGCTCATGGGCTACACCTCGCCGCAGACCGTCACCGATGTCATCAATGGCGTCAACGAGCAGCTGCCGCCGGAGACCCTGCAGGCCGCAGAGACCATGCGCAAGTGGGCCGAGGCCGGCTACCTCACCGACGGCTGGGCTGCACTCGACAGCACCGAGGTGATGGGCATGTTCGCCGAGGGAGAGGGACTCTTCGCTCTCAATGGCTCTTGGAACGTCTTCCAGTCGGATACGCCCGAGTCCTTCCGCCTGGTTCCGTTCCCGCTGGCTTCGGCCTCCGAGGTCGGTGCCATCGCCAGTGGCGACCTGCCCTGGTCGGTGCCTGCTGCGGCGAAGTGCCCGGATCTGGCGAAGAAGTACATCGACTACATCACCAGCCCGGAGGCTTCGGAGATCTGGATCAAGGCCGGCCAGGTGCCCGCCACGATCTCAGGCAACGAGGCCGCGCTCGTTGAGGCCAATGGCCTAGTGGGTGTCTCGGCTGATGCCATCACCGAATGGGTGAACATCATGACCAACGGCACCCCGATCGGCTTCCCCGACTGGGCGACGCCGACCTGGTACGACACCATCGCGCAGTCCTCGACGGCACTCATGGCTGGGGAGATCTCCCCGCAGGAGTTCGTCGACGCACTGCAGGCTGACTACGGCGCCTTCACGGCGGAGCGAAAGGCTTCGTAGCCTCCGTGAGCCTGAGTTCACTGCCGGTTACTGCGGGGGGGCGGCCTACGCCGTCCCCCCGCAGACGGATTCCGGGTGAGGCGCGATCCGTCGCGTACCTCTACATCCTGCCGGCGGTGCTGCTTTACGCGCTCTTCGTCTTCATTCCGTTCGCCCACTCCATTTATCTCTCCTTCTTCAAGGGCAACGGCGTCACCCGCATGGAGTTCGTGGGGGTGGAGAACTACGTCGACATCGTCACCAATCCGGTGCTGCGATCGGCGTTCGTCCACGCCTTCGAGCTCATCGTTTTCTACTCGCTCATCCCCATCGCAATCGGACTGCTGCTGGCTAGCGTGCTGCATCGCAGCCGTATCCGCGGGGTGGCCTTCTATCGCACCGCCCTCTTTCTCCCTTATGTCATCGCGCCCACGGCCATCGCCGTCATCTGGCGGTGGATCCTCGCTCCGCGTGGACCACTCAACTCCTTCCTGGAGGCGATCGGGCTCGGGGCGCTGGCCCAGCCCTGGCTCGGCGACTTCACCTGGGCACTGCCCAGCGTCGGCATGGTCGGCACGTGGGTGATGTTCGGACTCGTACTCGCCCTACTCCTCGCAGGCGTGCAGAAGATCCCTCTGGAGCTCTACGAGGCCGCGCGCCTCGACGGAGCCGGACCCTGGATGGAGTTCCGGGCGGTGACTCTGCCCGGCCTGCGCTACGAGATTGTCGTCGCACTCGTGCTCACGGTGACAGCGGCACTGCGCAACTTCGACATCATCTACGTGATGACCTCGGGCGGACCGGGCAATGCCACCGTGGTCCCGAGCTACCTCGTCTACCAGCAGGCATTCAAGGTCGCCCAGATCGGCGCAGCGGCTGCGATGGGCACGACCCTGATTGTCGTCATCGTGGCGGCCAACCTCCTCATCGCTCGCGCGGGGCGGAGAGACGCATGATCAGCCGCCGCGACACCATCGTCGGCTATCTCCTGCTCAGCCTGGCCGCGCTCATCTCCCTCGGGCCGCTCCTGGGAGTGGTGATCCTGTCGCTCGGAGAGCCGGGCAAGGTCGGCATCAAGATCGACATCGCCAAGGCCACCAACTTCGGCAACTTCGCCGATGTGTGGGAGAAGGGCGACTTCGGACCAGCCATCCAGACGAGCCTCATCATCACGACCATCGTGGTGGTGGTCTCCGTGGCACTCAGCATCCCCGCCGGCTACGCCTTCGCCCTGATCAACTTCCCGGGGCGCACCGCCATCTTCGCCCTGCTGGTCCTCGGCATCCTCATGCCGCTGGAGTCGATGATCGTGCCGCTCTACCTTGACCTGCGGCGATTCAATCTCGACAACAACTACTGGTCGGTGATCTTGCCGCAGATCGGCTTCTCGGTCGCCTTCGGCGCGTTCTGGATGCGCGCATTCTTCGTGCAGTCCGCGCGTTCGCTCATGGAGGCCGCCTGGATCGACGGCGCCAACACCTGGCGCACGCTCACCAAGGTCCTGCTCCCCCTGGCCCGGCCGCAGATGCTCACCCTCGCCGTTCTGTTCTTCGTCTGGAACTGGAACGACTTCCTGCTGCCGCTCGTGATGCTGTCCGGATCCGACCTGCAGACCGCACCCATGGCCCTGGTCAACTTCGAAGGTGCCCGGCGCACGGACTTCGCCTACCTCGGCGCCGCCTCGCTCATCACCATCGCACCTGTTGTCATCGTCTTCATCCTGCTGCAGCGCAGTTTCACGCGCGGCATCCTCGCGGGATCCATCAAGGAATAGGAGAAATCCCCGTGTCAGCCCCCGTGCGCATCGGCATCATCGGCCTGGGTCGCGTCTTCAAGCGCTACGCGCTGGTCCTCGATCCGCTGGTGCGTGCCGGCCGGGCCGAGGTCATCAGCGTCTACGACCCGGTCGCGCAGATGCGCGATGAGGCCGTCGAACTCTTTCCGGGCGCCGTACAGGCGTCCGGGCCCGACGAGATCATCGCCAACCCCGACATCGACGCGATCCTCATCCTCACCAGCATGAACGAGCACGGCGCGCTCACCTCCGCCGCCTACCAGGCGGGTAAGCACGTGCTCGTCGAGAAGCCGCTGGCCACCTCGCTCGATGAGGCCGCCGAGTTGGTCCGCCTCAGCCAGCAGTCCGACCGGCTGCTGGTCTGTGCACCGCACGTGCTGCTGGCACCGACCTACCGCGAGATGTACCGCCGCCTGAAGGCCGGTGAGATCGGCGACGTCAAACTGGCACGAGCGCTCTACGGTTGGTCAGGTCCCTGGTGGGGCGAGTGGTTCTACCAGCCCGGCGGCGGCGCCCTTTTCGACCTGGGCGTGTACAACGTCACGAGCCTGTGCGGCTTCCTCGGCTCGGTCAAGCGCGTCACCGCGCTGGTGGGGACCGCCATCAAGCTCAAACTGATGGGGGGTGCCCAATGATCGAGACACTTCTTGGAGGCCTTCTGGGCGGTGCTTTTCGTCTTGCTCCGGAAATCCTCAAGTGGCTCGACCGCAAAGGCGAGCGCGGCCACGAGTTGGCCATGCAGGAC
>CAIWTL010000657.1 GCA_903915555.1 uncultured Micrococcales bacterium
GAACGCCCCAGGACCAGTCGAGGTCCTGCGTGGCGGCACGGACGAGTCGAACGAGCTCGTTGTGATCGACGTTGCCCGCTGCCGTGACGGCCAGGTTGTCCGGTCGGTAATGACGCCGGAAGAACGAGCGGACGATCCGCGGCGTCAGCCCCCTGATGGACTCGGGGGTGCCGAGGATCGGCAGTGCCAAGGGGGACCCCGCCAGCACCGTGCGATCGAGGTACTCGCCCGCGCGGTCCATCGGGTCGTCCTCGTGCATGGCGATCTCTTCCAGCACCACCGTCCGCTCGGCGTCGATGTCCTCGGCCCGCAGTGTCGGCCGGGTGAGCATATCCATCACCACGGAGACCGCCACCGGCAGATCCGAGCCGAGCACCTTGGCGTAGAAGCACGTGTTCTCCTTGCTGGTGAACGCGTTCATCTGACCGCCGACGGCATCGACCTCGGCCGCGATCTGCAGGGCGGAGCGGTCCTGCGTCCCTTTGAACAGCAGGTGCTCCAGGAAGTGGGCCGTGCCGGCACTCGCCGCCGTCTCGTCACGCGATCCGACGCCCGCCCACACGCCGAGGGTGACCGACAGCGCGCCGGGGACGCTCTCGGAGACGACCCTCAGACCTGTCGGGAGGACCGTGCGGCGCACGACCGACCCGTCGGACTCCCGCAGCAGCAGCCGGGTTGTCCCGGCCTGCTGCTGTGACGCGGGAAAGAACGACGACATGTCAGGCGTCGGCGTCCTCTCCGGCGGGAGCGTCGTCGTCCTGCTCGAGGACGGGGATCAGGGACAACTTGCCCCGCTGGTCGACCTCTTTGATCTCCACCTGGACCTTCTGGCCGATCTGGAGGACATCCTCCACGGCATCGATGCGTTTGCCACCGACGAGTTTGCGCACCTCGGAGATGTGCAGGAGGCCGTCCTTGCCCGGCATCAGGGAGATGAAGGCACCGAAGTTGGTGGTCTTCACGACCGTCCCCAGGTAACGCTCACCGGGCTCGGGCATCGACGGGTTGGCGATGGCATTGATCTGCCGCCGCGCCTCCTCGGCCGCCGATCCCTCGGCCGCGCCGACGTAGATCGTGCCGTCGTCCTCGATCGTGATGTCGGCGCCGGTGTCCTCCTGGATCTGATTGATGATCTTCCCCTTGGGTCCGATCACCTCACCGATCTTGTCCACCGGGATCTGGATGGTGATGATCCGCGGGGCGTGCTCGCTCATCTCGTCGGGCGAGTCGATCGCCTCGGCCATCACGTCCAGGATCGTCATGCGGGCGTCCCTGGCCTGGCTCAGCGCACCCGCCAGCACGCTCGCGGGGATGCCGTCGAGCTTCGTGTCGAGTTGCAGCGCTGTGACGAAGTCACGGGTCCCTGCCACCTTGAAGTCCATGTCGCCGTAGGCGTCCTCGGCTCCCAGGATGTCGGTGAGGGCGACGTACTCCGTCTCACCGTCGACGGTGTCGGAGATCAGACCCATCGCGATCCCGGCCACGGGCGCCTTCAGGGGAACGCCCGCGTCGAGCAGCGACAGCGTGGAAGCACAGACCGAACCCATCGACGTCGAGCCGTTGGACCCGAGCGCTTCCGACACCTGACGGATCGCGTAGGGGAACTCCTCGCGGGTGGGCAGGACCGGGATGAGAGCGCGCTCTGCGAGGGCGCCGTGCCCGATCTCACGCCGCTTGGGGGAACCGACCCGGCCGGTCTCACCGGTCGAGTAGGGCGGGAAGTTGTAGTTGTGCATGTAGCGCTTGCGCGTCACCGGGTTGAGGGTGTCGAGCTGCTGCTCCATCCGCAGCATGTTGAGCGTCGTGACACCCATGATCTGGGTCTCGCCGCGCTCGAACAGAGAACTTCCATGGGCCCGCGGAATGACCTCGATCTCGGCGCTGAGCTGACGGATGTCCGTCAGACCCCGACCGTCGATACGGACCTTGTCCCGCAGGACGCGCTGCCGGACCAGTCCCTTGGTGACGGTCCGCAGGGCCGCCTTGATCTCGCCCTCACGCTCGGGGAACTGACCCTCGAGCTGAGCCAGGACATCGGCGGAGATCCGGTCGAGCTCGGCGTTGCGCTCGGTCTTGTCGGCGATCGTCATGGCCTCGCCGAGCGGACCGGTCGCAGCCGCCTCGACCGCGGCGAGCACGTCGGGCTGGTAGTCGGGGAACGTCGGGAACTCCCGGGTCTCCTTGGCGGCCAGTCCGGCGAGCTCGCTCTGGGCGTCGCACAGGGTGCGGATGAA
>CAIWTL010000658.1 GCA_903915555.1 uncultured Micrococcales bacterium
GAGTCTCCTGTCGGGGTGGTTCGTGCTGACCAGGGTGAGCCTAGCCGAGGGTCAACCGGTGACCGCCTTCGCCGTTACGATCACACCGAGCACGACGAGCACGCCCGCGGTGAGCGCCTTGCCATGCTGCAACAGCCAGGCGTTCAACCGCTCGAGGGTCGGCGCCACCCGTTCCCCGAGCAGCGCCTGGGCCAGGTACAGCAGGATCAGGCCCACGGACGACAACACCACCATCACGACCGACCATCCCAGTACGGTCGCGAGGGGCAGGTCAGCGCTGCCGATGGCGACACCGGCGCCGGCGGTCACGCCGAACCGGTGCGCAGAACACCGGTGACGGAGTCAGGCAGCGACCCCGACACCACGTCGGCGAGCGACACCGACTCCAGGATCAGCCGCTCGTTGGCGCGCAGCGCCAGCCACACGTCACGCAGCGGGACCGCGGGACCCACGTACTCCAGGTTGTCGGGACGTTCACCGCGCACCTCCGTCAACGGACCGTCCACGGCTCTGATGATGTCGGCCAGTGAGATCGACGCGGGGTCACGGTTCAGGGCGTAGCCGCCGTCGTGCCCCCGCCGACTGGTGACGATCCCCGCGCGGCGCAGGTCGCGCATCGCCGAGCGGACGTACTCGGTCGGGAGGTTCTGGGCACGCGCGAGCTCGTCCAGCGGCACCATCCCCTCGCGCGCCGCCAACTCGACGGCGGCCCGGATGGCGAAGTCGATACGGCCGGTCAGTCTCATCGAGCACGCCCCATCAGCCGAAGACGCCGGGCAACAGCGACTCGTGTACGTCCGCCAGCCGGGACAGCGGAACGACCAGGTCATCGTCGTCCGGGAGCGACCACACGAGGACCTGCTCACCGGGCAGTCCGGCGTCCATACCCAGACCGCTGTCGACGACTCCGATCCGCTGCGCGGGAAGTGCGCGGGCCCCGCACATGGCCGTGAAGCGCATCTCCTCACTGCGGGGGATCACCACGACCGCGCGCCCTGCGGACTCGCTGAACAGGAACACGAAAGGGTCGATGCCGTCGGGGATCCACAACCGCGCACCCACCCCCGCACGCAGCGCCATCTCCACCAGGGTGATGGCGACACCCCCGTCGGACACGTCGTGGGCCGCGCTGATCATGCCGTCACGGCTCCCGGCGACGAGGACCTCGGCCAGAAGTCTCTCGCGGGCCAGGTCGACGGCCGGTGGAAAGCCACCCAGGTGGCCGTGGATGACGTGCGCCCACTCCGAGCCCCCGAACTCGTCGCGGGTGTCGCCGAGCAGGTAGATCGCTTCGCCGTCCGCCGCCCACGCCTGTGGGGTGCGGCGGTCCACATCGTCGATGACCCCGAGCACACCCACGACAGGGGTCGGGTGGATGGCCACATCCCCCGTCGAGTTGTAGAAGGAGACATTGCCCCCGGTCACCGGGGTGCCGGCGACCTGGCACGCATCGGCGAGGCCCCGGACGGCCTCGGCGAACTGCCACATGACACCGGGCTCCTCGGGCGACCCGAAGTTCAGACAGTTCGTGACGGCGAGGGGGACGGCGCCTGTCGTGGCGACATTGCGATAGGCCTCGGCGAACGCCAGTTGGGCGCCGGTGTACGGGTCGAGTTTCGCGAAACGGCCGTTGCAATCCGTGGACAGGGCGACCCCGCGACCGGTCTCCTCGTCGACGCGGATCATGCCGGAGTCCTCGGGCTGAGCCAGGACCGTGTTACCCCGCACATAGCGGTCGTACTGGTCGGTGATCCACCGCTTGCCGGCCAGGTTCGGCGACCCCACGAGGGTGAGGAGCGTGTCCGCCAGCTCCGCCGAGGTCGTCGGTCGGGCCAGTCCCGATGGGTCGTCGGCCTGCA
>CAIWTL010000659.1 GCA_903915555.1 uncultured Micrococcales bacterium
AGGCAGCGTCAGGGGTCGGGAGACCCCCGGGCTTCCCACCTCGAGCGTGTAGGGGGCGTCACCCATGACGTCGGTACTGTCGAGCGCCTCGGAGACGACACGCGTGACTGCCGCCACCTCGTCGAGCCCGATGCCGGCGTCGGTGTCGACGCTCACCCGGACCAGTCGACGGCGACCCGCGGAACGCACCTCGACGTCCTCGAGGTCGACACCGGATGTCGACAGCGCCTCGATCAGGACGGCGCGCACCCGGGCGGCCAGCTGATCAGCCATGTCCACTCCTCCACGGGCCTCCCGCATCGAGGCGGCGCCCGCGTGGCCGTTGTTGAGTTCGTCGGGTCAGGACTTAGGGTAGCCACACGCCACGTCCACTGCGCCGCCACCGGGCGCGGCCGCGTGGCGGCGGGATCGCGCGAGAGGAGTGTGTGCGGATGCTGGCCTCACGGCGCACACTGCTGGCGCTGGGCGGCGGCGGGGTCGTCGCGCTCGTCACGGGCTGTTCCGCCGCCTCCATCCCCATCATCGGGCCTCCCGACCCGGACGATGAGCTGCGCCGCGGCGTCGCCGCTTCCGAGCGTGATCTGATCGCTGCGTACGATGCCGCGATCGGCGCTGCGGGCCGCTCCGCAGGTCTGCTGCGGACACTGCGTCAGCAGCACGTGGACCACCTGACCGCAGTCACGCAGGACCTCGACGACGCCGGGGCCGCTGCGGTCTCTCCGTCGGCCACGACGGGTGCGGTGACCCCGGCCGCACTGCGCCGACTCGAGGCTGCGGCGACCCGGCAGCGGATCGAGGCATGCGCGGCCGCCGATGATGCCGACCTCGCCGAACTGCTGGCACGCATCGCGGCATCCGAGTCCGGACACGTCGCCGCCCTGTCGGCGAGGGCACGCGCATGAGTGTCGAGGTGTGGCGCCAGGTGGCCAACGGCGAGGAGGCGTGCACCTACGCGTACGGGGTATTGGCAGCGCGGCTGCCCGCCGGGCCGGAACGCAACCGCGCCGTCGACCTCGCAGCGGCCCACGCAAGGGCACGGGACCGGGCCCGGGCGGCGCTGTCCACCCTCGACGCCGACCCCCCCGTTCCCGCGGCCTTCCAGATCCCGTTCCCCGTCGAGAACGCCTCCTCCGCACGGCGCCTCGCCGCACTCGTCGAGTCGCGGCTGGTGGACGTGTACTGCCGCCAGATCCCGGAGGTCGAGCAGTCCGAGCGCGGCCGCCTCGCCACGGCGGCGGCGGAGGCATCGGCCCGCGCGGTCAGTTGGGGGGGACGGCCGACCGCCTTCCCGGGCGGTCTCGACGCCGAGCCCACGGCGCCGTCGGGATCGCCGGCCTCACCGGTCGTCACCGACGGGGCTGCCGTCACGCCGTCCGCCCCATCGTCGCCCGCTACCGGGAGCAGCATCGACTGATCGGCGGGCCGGGCCGTTGGCCGGGCCGTTGGCTTGGCCGGGCTGTTGACTTGGCCGGCTCACCGTCGGTCAGTCGTCCACAGCCAGCAGCTCTGCCACCGCGGAACCGATGGCGACAGTGCGCCGTTCCCCCGACCGCCTGTCCTTGAACTCGACATTGCCGTCGGCCAGCGCCTTGCCCACGATGACGATGGTCGGCACTCCGATGAGGTCGGCATCGTTGAACTTGACGCCCGCCGAGACCCCCTGACGGTCGTCGATCAGGACCTCGAGGCCCGCCTGTTCCGCCGCGAGGGCCAGTTCCTCGGCCGTCTCGACGATCTCGGGCGATTTGCCCGCCACGACGATGTGGACGTCGGCCGGCGCGACCTCGCGGGGCCAGATCAGGCCACGGTCGTCGTGGCTCTGCTCGGCGATGGCGGCCACGGCACGGCTCACCCCGATCCCGTAGCTGCCCATCGTCACCGTCACCAGCGAGCCGTTCTCGTCGAGGACCTCCAACCCGAGGGACTCCGCGTACTTGCGGCCCAGTTGGAAGATGTGACCGATCTCGATACCGCGGGCGATCTCCAGCGCGGAACCGCACCGCGGGCACGGGTCACCCGCCCGGATCTCGGCGACGTCGATCGTCCCATCCGGCGTGAAGTCCCGACCGGCGACGAGCCCGAAGACGTGTCGCCCGGGTTCGTTCGCGCCGGTGATCCACGAGGTCCCGGTGACGACGCGGGGGTCGACCAGATAGCGGATCCCCGACGCGCTGTCACGCCCCAGGACCTGGGGCCCGATGTACCCGCGCACCAGGGCGGGCCACGCG
>CAIWTL010000660.1 GCA_903915555.1 uncultured Micrococcales bacterium
AGTTCTCCCGTCCCGACGCCTGCCACACCAGGTCACCGGTGGCGTCGACGTATCGGCGACCGAGATCGCGGTCCCCGGCAGCGGCTCTGGCCTTGAGGAGCGCCTGGAACTCCCACGTCTGGGCCCAGCGCTCGTAGTACCCGACGTGGCTGTCCAGGGTCCTGACCAGCGCTCCCGCCTTGCCCTCGGGACGCAACGCCGGATCGACCTCCCACAGCGGCCCCTCGGGCGTGCTCATCGTGCAGACACGCATGAGAGCGGTGGCCAGAGCCGCGCCGACCCGGACCGCGTCGGCGTCGGAGTGCCGCTCGGGGTCCATGGGCGCCACGACGAAGATGACGTCGACGTCAGAGACGTAGTTCAGTTCCTCGGCGCCGCACTTGCCCATGGCGATGACAGCCAGGCGGGCCACCTCAGCATCGGGTACCTCATACCGGGCTATGGCGAGGGCGCTCTCCAGGGCGGCGTCAGCCAGCTGCGACAGCCAGCGCACCACCTCGTCGTAGTCGGCGACACCGGTCAGGTCGGCAGTGGCGATGGTCAGGAGAACGGCCCGATAGGCGCGACGCATCGCGGTCGCAGCCTCGGTCCCGCCGACGTCGGCGACGGGGAACTCGGCCCGTGGGTCAGCGCCGACCGCCGCCAGCAGACGGCCCCGCATCTCCTGGGGGTGGGGAACGTCCTGCCGACCGGCCAGCAGGCCCATGTCCTCGGGATGGCGCACCAGATGGTCGGCGAGGGCCTCCGATGTCCCGAGAACCGCGGCGGCGCCCTGCCTCAGGGGCGCATCGGCGGCGAGGAGGGCGACGGTCCCGGCGGGGTCCGCGGCGGCGTCCACGACCCGGGACAGGCACAGCAGCGCCTGGTCGGGATCGGCAGCCTCCCCGACGGCTGTCACCACGGTGTCCGGGGCCTCGGCCATCGCGCCCGACGACAGCAGGGTCTCGGCGCGTTCCGGGTCGCGGAACCCGAGCCGGACGAGTTCCGCGGTGCGCGACCCGCGCGGGCGCCTCACAACAGCGGCAGGTATCGGTCGAGCTCGAACTGCGTCACCTGCTGGCGGTACTCCCGCCACTCGGCCCGCTTGTTGCGCAGCATGTAGTCGAAGACATGCTCACCCAGTGTCTCGGCGACCAACTCGCTCGACGCCATCGTGTCGACGGCCTGGCCCAGACTGCCCGGTAGCGGCTCCATGCCGAGCGCGCGCCGTTCCGCCTCGGTGAGCGACCAGACGTCGTCCTCGGCACCGGGCGGCAACTCATATCCCTCTTCGATCCCCTTGAGGCCGGCTGCCAGTACCACGGCGAAGGCCAGATACGGATTGCAGGCGGGGTCGAGGGTCCGCAACTCCACCCGGGTGGAACCGCCCTTGTGCGGCTTGTACATGGGGACACGGAGCATGGCCGAGCGGTTGTTGTGGCCCCACGTCACCCAGGCGGGCGCCTCACCGCCGCCCTGCAGGCGCTTGTAGGAGTTCACCCACTGGTTGGTGACAGCACTGATCTCGCGTGCGTGGGTCAGCACACCGGCCATGAAGGCCCGTCCGACCTTGGACAACTGGTACTGGGCCCCGGGTTCGTAGAACGCGTTGGTGTCGCCCTCGAACAGCGAGAAGTGAGTGTGCATACCGGAGCCGGCGTGATCTGGGAAGGGCTTCGGCATGAACGAGGCGACGACGCCGTGCTCCAGTGCCATCTCCTTGACGACAAGCCGGAAGGTCATGATGTTGTCGGCCGTGGTGAGGGCATCGGCGTAGCGCAGGTCGATCTCCTGTTGACCGGGAGCACCCTCGTGGTGGCTGAACTCCACCGAGATCCCCATCGATTCCAGCATCGTGATGGTCGAGCGCCGGAAGTCGTGGGCGACGCCGTGGGGCGCATTGTCGAAATAGCCGTACCGGTCGATCGGCTCGGGAGGCGGTCCACCGGGCTCATGCGGGGACGTGAACAGGAAGAACTCGATCTCGGGGTGCGTGTAGAAGGTGAAGCCGAGGTCGGCGGCCTTCGCGAGGGTGCGCTTCAGCACGAACCGGGGATCAGCCCAGGCGGGGCTGCCGTCGGGGGTCAGGATGTCGCAGAACATCCGCGCGGTCCCCCGGGACTCCCCGCGCCACGGCAGGATCTGGAAGGTCGATGGGTCCGGTTTGACGATCATGTCGGCTTCCGAGACGCGCGCGAAACCCTGGATCGCGGAGCCGTCGAAACCGATGCCCTCCTCGAACGCCCCTTCGAGTTCCGCGGGCGCGACCGCGACCGACTTCAGGGTGCCGAGGACGTCGGTGAACCACAGTCGGATGAACCTGATGTCGCGCTCCTCGATGGTGCGCAAGACGTATTCGGTCTGCTTGTCCATGGCTCCATCTTGCCGTAGCCGGCCACCCCGCACGTCGTCGGTTGCGATCCGGGGTCCCGGACGTACACGCAACGTACGGTCCGCAGGGTGATCGTCCACAGGTCCGGGACGCACGCGGTACATTCCGCGTGTGTCACCGCTGACTGTCGCTCTCGCCCAGGTGAACCCGACGGTGGGTGACGTCGCGGGCAACTCGCGGATCGTGCTGGACACGTGCCGGCTGGCGGCCGGGGCCGGCGCCGGATTGGTCGTGTTCCCCGAGATGATGCTCACGGGATACCCGATCGAGGACCTTGCGCTGCGACACTCCTTCATCGCCGCGTCCCGAGCGGCCGGAGAGCAACTCGCGGTGGACCTGGCCGCGGAGGGGATGGGCGACCTGACGGTGGTCGTCGGCCTTCTCGATGGGACCGATGATGCAGATCCCGAACTCGGGGTCCCCCGGTACCGGCCGGCGAACGCCGCCTGGGTCCTGCGCGCAGGTCGGGTCATCGGTCGGTATCGCAAGCACCATCTGCCCAACTACGGCGTCTTCGACGAGTACCGGTATTTCGTGCCCGGAGACGGCCCGTGCCTGGTGGACGTCGGGGGCACGTCGGTCGCCGTGGCCGTGTGCGAGGACCTGTGGCAGGACGGCGGCCCGGTCGAGTGGGCGCGGGACGCGGGTGCCGACCTGCTGCTGGTGATCAACGGTTCCCCCTACGAGCGCGCGAAGGACGACGTCCGCCTGGACCTGTGTCGTCGACGTGCGGCCGAGGCCGGCTGCACCCTCGCCTACGTGAACATGGTGGGCGGGCAGGACGAACTCGTCTTCGACGGGGACTCGATGGTGGTGAGCGAGGACGGTCGACTGGTGGGTCGGGCGCCCCAGTTCGTCCCCTACCTCCTGGTCACGACCCTCCCGGCCGACCCGGCCGGAGAACCCGTCCGGAGTGACCGCTTCATCGACGTGGCACTGCGGGGCGAGCCTGCACTCATCGTGGGGGACGGCACCGGATTCCCCTACCTGTCGCAGAACGCGGAGGTCTACGCCGCCCTGGTGACGGGCCTTCGGGACTACGTGCGCAAGAACGGCTTCGCGTCGGTGATCCTCGGTCTGTCCGGAGGCATCGACTCCGCCCTGGTGGCGGCGATCGCCTGCGACGCCCTCGGTGCAGGCAACGTGCACGGGGTGTCGATGCCGAGTGTCTACTCGTCGGAGCACTCGAAGAGCGATGCCGCCCTGACCGCTCAGCGGACGGGGCTGAACTTCCGCACGGTCTCGATCGCTCCGATGGTCGGATCGTTCCAGGAGGCGCTGGGTCTCACCGGTCTCGCCGAGGAGAATCTGCAGGCCCGGGTTCGGGGTGTCACCCTCATGGGTCTGAGCAACGCGGAGGGGCACCTCGTCCTCGCGACCGGCAACAAGACGGAACTCGCCGTCGGCTATTCGACGATCTACGGAGACGCCGTCGGTGGCTTCGCCCCCATCAAGGACGTACCGAAGTCGGAGGTCTGGGCGTTGTCACGCTGGCGCAACACCGTGGCTGCCGCACGGGGCGAAGCCGAGCCGATCCCCGCCTCGAGCATCGAGAAACCACCGAGCGCGGAGTTGCGCCCGGGCCAGTTGGACAGCGATTCGCTGCCCGACTACGCGCTTCTCGACCGACTGCTGGACCACTACGTGGAACTCGACCGCGGGGCGGCCTTCCTGGTGGACTCGGGCTTCGACCCCCACCTGGTGGAGCGCGTTCTGCGCATGACCGACCTGGCGGAGTACAAGCGGCGGCAGTATCCGCCGGGCACCAAGGTGAGCCTCAAGGCGTTCGGCCGCGACCGGCGGCTACCGATCACCAGCCGCTGGCGGGAGCGCGGGGTCTGATTCCGCGGGTTGCCGGATCTCGTCGTGCTGCTCGGCAGCCACGGCGTCCAGGGTGGCCTCACCGTCCTCGTCCCATGTGTCGGGCGGGCTGGCGTCACCCTTGGCCGGCGGTTGGATGGCCGGCAGCAGGAAGCCCACCAGGACCGCGGCGACGATGACCACCGACGCGCTGAGGATCATGGTGACGTGGGAGGCATTGAGGAACGCCTCGAACGCGCCCTGCCGTAGCACTTCCAGTGCAGCGAGAGGGACGTCGCCCTGTTGCTCGACGGCGGTCAGGATCGCGTTGGTGGCCACCACGGACTGCTCCGCCTCGGCCACCGGGAACTGCGGCGGGACATCAGTGAACACCGGGGCCACGTTCTTCGCGTACTGCGTCCCGAGAACGGTTCCGACGACCGCCACACCCAGCGCCCCCGACACCTGGCGAACCGTGTTCTGGACCGCGGAGCCGGCGCCGGCCCGCGCGAGCGGCAGAGTGTTCTGCATCACGGAGGTCGCGGGGGCGACCACGTTGCCCATACCGAATCCGAAGAGGAAGAAGCCGGCGAGGACCAGCCAGATGTTGCTGTCCATCTGCAACTGGGTGAGCCCCACCAGTGCGATGGCGACAACGATGAGACCTCCTGTCATCACCTTCCGGTAGCCGAAGCGTTCGACCGTCTTCGCGCTGCGGGGCGCCGCGATCAACTGACCGACGGCGAAAGGCAGGAAGGCCAGGCCCGCCTGCAGCGTGCTGTAGCCGCGCAGGATCTGGAAGTAGAAGGGCAGCGTGAAGGTGATCCCCATGAGCGCGAAGAAGGCCAGGCTGACCGCCGACAGACTGACGGCGTATCCCCGGTTGCGGAAGAGGGTCACGTCGAAGGACTTGTGATCGCTGCGGCTCTCGTAGCGCAGGAAGATGATGAGGATGACGATGCCTGCGGCCATCGGCCCCAGAACCCAGACATCCACCCATGAGCCCACCGACGAGGCGTGGATGATGCCGTAGACCAGGGACACCAGTCCCACGAACGACAGCACCAGCCCCACCAGGTCGAGACGCTGCGGATGGGGGTTCCGGCTCTCCGGGACCACCCGCAGGATCCCGATGATGCCGATGATCACGATGGGGACGTTGATCAGGAAGACCGAGCCCCAGTCGTTCCCGGTCAGCCAACTCGACCATTCCGGATGCTCGAGGAGGAGGCCACCCAGTACGGGGCCCAGGGCGACCGCCGCACCGACCGCTCCCGCCCACGAGCCGATGGCGCGGCCCCGCTCGTGCGGGGGGAACACGACCGTGATGATCGCGAGGGTCACCGGCATCACCGCGGCGCCACCGACCCCCATCAGCGCTCGACTGCTGATCAGCCACTCGGGGTTGGTGGCGAATGCCGACAGGGCACTGGCGCAACCGAAGATCACGAGGCCGATGATGAGGATGCGTTTGCGTCCGTAGCGGTCACCCAGGACACCCCACGTGAACAGCAGCGCAGCGAAGACCAGGATGTAGGAGTCGATGGCCCACACCAACTCGCTCTGGGTGGCCTGAAGGTCCTTCTGGATCGTGGGCAGGGCGATGTTGAGGACGGTGTTGTCCAACACCACGACCAGCAGGCTGACGACGAGGACGCCCAGGATGGCCCAACGCTTGGGGTGACCCTCCCCGCTGGTCATCCAGTCGTCCGTCCCCGCCGACGTCGTCTCGCCGGTGGCAGGGGACGGCGTGGTGGATTCCGACATGGGCACTCGATTCAGCGGGGGTGGGCACTCATGAGGCTACGCCACCGTTCCGCGTGGCCTCTCCCACGAGCAGGCATGTCCGGCGGCGGAATGCGTGGATCGGTGGGTCATGACGACGATGGGCACGACTACGGAATCCGGAGGTCTCTCGGCGTTTCGCACGTGGTCCGGTCTGGGTATCATGGTGCCGTCGCGGCGACCCGTGTGTGGCGTCGACGATTTGGAGGATCACCATGTCCGACACCCCTGCCGTCTCCGTCTACGGCGGCATCACCAACCGGCGAATCACCGTCACCGACCTGGCCAAGGCCAAGGACGCCGGTGAGAAGTGGCCGATGCTCACCAGTTATGACGCCGTCACCGCGGGCCTCTTCGAGGAGGCCGGGGTTCCGGTACTCCTCGTCGGGGACTCAGCGGCGATGGTCGTGCATGGTCACAGCACCACGCTGCCGATCACGATGGACGAACTGGTACCGCTGACGGCGGCCGTCGTGCGCGGGACGAGTCGCGCGCTCGTGGTGGCCGATCTGCCGTTCGGCTCCTACCAGGAGGGCCCCGTCCAGGCTCTGCAGTCGGCGACCCGGTTCATGAAGGAGTCCGGCGCACATGCCGTCAAACTGGAGGGCGGCCGACGGGTGACGCCCCAGATCCGGGCTCTCGTCGAGGCCGGGATCCCCGTCATGGCCCACGTCGGGTTGACTCCACAGTCGGTCAACGCCCTGGGTGGCTACAAGGTGCAGGGACGCGGCGAAGCAGGACACGCACTGCTCGACGATGCGCTCGCGGTGCAGGAGGCAGGCGCGTTCGCCGTGGTCCTGGAGGTTGTGCCCCACGACCTCGCCGAGCGGGTGACGAAGGAGTTGGACATCCCCACGATCGGCATCGGGGCCGGCAACGCCACCGACGCCCAGGTACTCGTGTGGCAGGACCTCCTGGGTCTGACCCCGGGGCGCGCACCGAAGTTCGTGAAGCCGTATGCCGACCTGCGCGGTGTCATGACCGGCGCCGTCCGGGCATGGGCGCAGGACGTCACCTCCGGTGAGTACCCGGACCTGGACCACTCCTACAACTGACCGGTCACGGAAGGTCGGTGATCCGCACTCCAGCGTGCGACTTGTACCGCCGGTTGATCGAGATCAGGTTGGCGGTGAAGGCTTCGACCTGCCCACAGTTTCGGAGGCGACCCCCGTAGACGCCGCGCAGGCCGGCGACCCGGTCAGCGAGGCGTTGGACCGCATCCGTGGCTTCCCGGTCGTCCCCGAGCACGAGGACATCCATCGCGGGGACCGCGGCGAGTTCCCGGTCCTGCAGCAGTACCGCGCTGACGTGATGGAACGCGCCCACCACGGTGCTCTCCGGGAGCAGCGCCTGGGCCTGCTGGGCGGCGGAGCCTTCCTCCACCGGCAACGCGTAGGCGCCCTGCTTGTCGAATCCCAGAGGATTCACGCAATCGATGACTACCTTGCCCGCCAGTTCCTGACGCAGTCCGTGGAGCAACTGCTCGTGGGCCGCCCACGGCACTGCCACCAGCGCCACATCGCATTGCGCGGCGACATCCTCGTTGCCCCCGCCGATCACGCCGAGTCCGATCCCGGCCGCGGCGTCAGCTGCCCGCTGAGGGTCCCGCGACCCGATCATGACCGGCAGGCCCGCGGTCGCCCAGCGGTACGCCAGGCCGAGGCCCTGATCGCCGGTGCCACCCAGTACTGCGATGGCGGGTTCGTGCTCCACGATCACTCCTCTCGTCGTTGCGGGTCCTCGGCGGATCCGTCCAGTCAGTCCCCCGGCGCGCCGGAGGTCGCTGCGGCCGCGACCTCGGGCTCGATCCCCCAGCGCAGCAACGCGTCGGCGCCGTGCGGGAACTCCGATCTCGGGACGGCAGCACCCGGCGTGCGGGAGAACCTCGGAGCCGGTGCGGGCTGGAGGGGACCGTCGGCCAGGAAGGTACCCCGCGCCCTGAGGTGGGGGTGTTCCGCCGCCTCCGTCATCGACAGGACTCCCGAGGTGCAGGCGTCACTGTCGCGGAAGAGGTCGTCCCATTCGTCACGCGTGCGGGTGGCGATGCGTGTCGCGATGGCTGCACGGAGGTCGGCCCACCGGGGGATGTCGAACTGGTCCGGGATGTCGTCCGCGTCCAGGCCGGTGATCCGCAGGAACTCGGCGTAGAACTTCGGCTCGAGGCAACCCACCGCGAGGTACTCGCCGTCGGCGCACTCGTAGACGTCGTAGAACGGCGCTCCGGTGTCGAGCAGATTGGTGCCCGGTGCGTCCGGGTTCCACATGCCCTGGGCGGCCAACGAGTAGACCAGCATCATCAGGTAGGCGGAACCGTCGACCATGGCGGCGTCGATCACCTGCCCCCTGCCCGAGCGGGACCGTTCCCACAGCGCGGCGAGCACCCCGACGAGGAGGAACATCGCCCCTCCCCCGAAATCGGCGACGAGATTCACGGGCGGGACGGGTCGCTCGCCCGCACGCGCGAAGTGCCGCAGGGCTCCCGCGACGGCGATGTAGTCGATGTCGTGCCCGGCCCGCTCCGCCAGCGGCCCCTCCTGCCCCCAACCGGTCATGCGCCCGATGATGAGACCGGGGTTGGCTGCCAGCAGGGCGTCGGGCACAAGACCCAGTTTCTC
>CAIWTL010000661.1 GCA_903915555.1 uncultured Micrococcales bacterium
CAACGACGCCGACAACCCCGACGCTGACGGGCCGACCCGCACCTGGACCAGCCCCACCGGCATCACCCACACCGACACCTCGGACCCACCCCTCGTCTGAGCGGTGTCGGCGATCAGACCGCGACGAGCCGAGAGGTGCGGGATCCGATGGTGACGCTCCCAGCCGGCCCCCGTCGCGTCGTGTCGGCCGGCTGGAGGGATGCCGACCATGCCGGCGCATGAAGGCCAAGGCGAGAGCGATGAGTCCCAGAGCCGCGATCGTCAGGCTCGGAGCCACTCCGATCGCATCGAACCCTACGCCCCACAGCCAGGAGGCGACGGCGGCCACGACAGTGGTGATCGCGGCACTCACGGAGATGGCGGTGACGCGCTGGCCGGTATTGCCCACCCGCTGGATACCGTCGAGGACGATGGTCTGCACCAGTCCGAGGAGAAGTCCGACCGCCAGAAGAAGCCCCATGACCGCGATGGTGAGTAGATGACTCGTGGCCTGTGTGTCGCCCGCGCCCAGGAGCAAGAACATGACCGCCGTCACTCCGAAGATGATCGTCAGGTGGGGGAGCCGTCCTCCCGTCAATCGAGTCACCAGACCCGTCAGGGCGAGTCCGCCGGCGATGGCTGCCAGGAACTTCCCGCTCTCCGTCGGAGCGGCGCCGCAGATCTGGTTGCAAAGGGGGGCGGCCAGGACCTTCACCGGCTGGATCAACAACGCGGTCAGTGCGGACACGATGAGGCACTCGCGGAACTTCCTCGCGGTGAGTGCGTGACGCACCGTCGTCGCGAACCCGGTCGACGCTCTGTCCGCTGCTGCGTCGGATGAGGGGAGCAGCGATGAGGCGAGCAGCAGGGTGGCCACAAGAGGCAGTGCGCAGACGGCCGCGATGACGATGATGGCCTCACCGCTCACCGCCCCCAGGAAGACGTCGGCGCCGACGCCCCCCAGTGCGGCGGCAACACCACCCACACTGGCCATGACCGCTGTGGCGCGGCTGCGCATCGAGGAGGGGTAGGCGTCCGTCACGATGACAGGGAGCAGGCTTGCCGAGCAGCCCAGGAGCAGCCCGAACGGCACCTGGAAGACCAGGAGGCCGGTCACGCTGCGGTGGGCATCGAGAGCCACCACGAGGACCAGCGCGAGGGAGGTGGCGCCCACCAGGAGTGCGCAGCCGCGCGTCAGGGGCATCCGCGTGATGAGGCGTGTCAACACCAGCGCTCCGGTCAGTGATGACAGGGAGAAGACAAGGCTGATCTGACCAAGACTGGTCGCCACCGACGCGGTGAGCGGGGCGATCAGCGCGGGCAGTCGCACCACATACAGCGTGAGTCCCAGGAAGCTGAGCCCGGTGGTCAGCAGCAGAGCCGCTCGAGTTCCCCCGGTGGTGGGCCACTGGATGTCTCGAGGTGCGGGCATGATCTCTCGTGCCCGTCCCGCAGTCGCTGACACGCAACGGCGCTGCCGGAACGATTCGGCCGAGCGTCGGCGGAGTGGTTCAGGAGCTGTTGGCGACGTCGATCAGAGGCTGGAGGTTCACCGTGACCGAGCCGCCGAAGGGGTGGTCGAGGGCCAGGACGAGTGAGATGGACAGGGCGATCACCAGACACCACAGGATCGCGAGGACGGGTCGGGTGACCGTCAACGATGAAAGGCCGACGGTGGCGCTCAGCAAGGTCCCCACCAGCAGAAGTAGGGCGCCCATCAACCCGGGCATCGCCCGTTCGGCGACGGCAGCGAGCGTCGAGTTCGACGTCCCCAATGCCTGGACCGACGACACCAGCGCGGTCGACTCCGAGGAGGGTGTGTTCGGCGCGTAGGCGTAGGCGTGGATGGCGTCCTGCAGCTTGTCCATGCTCTCGTCCGACGGAAGGTTCGATGTCTGCCCCGAAGCGAGGTAGGGGACGTCAGCGGTGGTGACCGCCTGCAGGTAGGCGGTGAGAGCCTGTTGCAGCTTGTCCGCCTCGGCTTCGTTCGAGAGGTTCCCGATGGCCCAGCCGACCTGCTGGGACTTGGCCGTGAGGTCCTCGACGGCGGTCTGCCCGGCGGAGAGCGCTCCCCACGTCATCGTGATGGCCACACCGGTGAAGAAGGCGAAGGCGGCAGCGAAGCCGGTGATCATCCGCTGCGCGTGCGTTTCCACTTCCTCCTGTGTCGACTCACTCAGTCTCTTGCGGGCGAGGGCTCGGGCGAGCATGGCGACGACGCTGAAGAAAACGAAGAGGATCAGTCCGGTCAGCCACAAGGGGATCTCATCGAGGGACGTGGGCACGAGCCTCACCCTAACGCGTGGCCGGAGGGAATCCGCAGCGAAGTCCTGACTGGGATGGGCTGGATTCCCACCCACGAATTCCTCAGCCGTTCCTCATCAAGGCGTTCTGCAGAGCCACCGCGGTAACCTCACCACGGGAGTTGTAGAAGACTCCGTGGGCGACGCCGTGGCCGCCTCCGGCGAACGCGGTGTTCTCGGCGCACAGGGTCCAGTCGTGCAGGTCGGCGCTGCCGGTGAACCACAGAGCCAACTCGACGGCCCCCAGTTGCAACCCCACCGTGCCGGAGCGTCCGCCATGCGGTTCGAGGGCGGTCGTGGCCAGGGTCAGATCGGCGAAGGCGCAGACCACCGACGCCGTGGTCAGAGGGTCCGAGGGAAGTCGGGGTACCGCCCGGATCCACAATCGGCGAGGGAATGTGCCCTTGTCCGAGTCGCCAGGGTCGTCCGAGTCGTCCGGGGGGACCACCCGGATCTCGACGAGCGGAGATGGCGGGTACCCCAGTGCGTCGAAATCCGCGTCGGCCGGAACGATCAGCGGATCCAGCACCCACTCCTCGGAGGTGAGGTCCTGGGGAGGGACGGTGTCAGGCATGGCGAACTGATGTCTCGGACCCTCACCCGGCGCCCCCAGGAGGACCATCGCTGTTGCGCGCAGCTTGTCGTCCTGCAGGAGACTCACCCGCCGAGCGGCCATGGAGCGTCCGGTCTTCACCTCCTCGACGTCGTACACGACCGTCTCCAGAGCGCGGACAGGGGCGTGGAAATAGATGTGGAGCGACCATGGGTCGAACGTGGTGTCGGCGGTGCGCGCCGCAGCCTGCAGGCTGTGTGCGGCGAGGTTCCCACCGAATGCCCGACCAGGCCACGCGGGGAGACAAGTGGCGGCGAACCGTCCCGCGCCCAGTTGCTCCAGCGACAGTCGGGAGAGGAAGTCCTCGGTGGTGGCAGGTCCGGTCACGGGGTCGACCCTAGCGCGGACCCGGGTTCGTCTCCGATACGCCGATCCCCCTGGCGGCGGCGCTGCTCCCGACCGTTGATCGGGCGCTTGATTTGCGATCGGGACGGGTCGGCTGTCTATCCTCAACCTTCGCCGATCGGTAATCGGATGCTCCGAGGGGCATTTCGGGTTGTCGCCGGGTGTCGGTCCCGAGATCGGGCGTGTCACCCGGATCTTTCGGTAGAACGGGAAACGTCGGGACGTACGGGTAGCGACGATGGGAAGTGAGCGTCAGTGCGGGTGACGGGACGAGGTGTGGCTGCGGCAGTGGTCGCTGTGGCCGTGGCGCTGCCGGTCTCGGCCGTGTCCGCATCCGCCGGGCCGATGTCCGACGATCGTCTTGTCCCTGGCGCCGGTCCCGGCCGCGTGGCTGCCACGAGGGCGGATCGCTCGACCAAGGACGTGGTTCGCAAGATCGGCATCATCGACGGGGACACCTTCACCGGTGTCTTGCCCGGCAGCAAGCGTCGCGTCATCGTCCGCAATGCCGGGATCCAGTCCATGGAGGACCGCGAGTGCGGCGCCAAGGACGCCAAGGCGCTTCTTGCCCGCACGCTGGGCAAGAAGCGGGTCGTCATCGTGTCCAAGCACAACTCGGCGCGCACCAACAAGAAGGGCATCTACCGGCTCCAACGCAACGCGTTCACGTCCTCGGGACGTGACGTCCAACTGGCCATGATCAACAGCGGCCTGGTCCTTCCCTACGGGATCGGACGCGAGACGCTGCGCCAGGAGATGTACGCGAAGCGCGCCCAGGAGGTCGCAGCGGCGCGCAAGGGGCTGTTCAGCGGCTCCTACTGTCGACCCGGGCCGGTGCAGGAGGCCCAACTCGAGTTGCAGGTGAACTACGACGCGTCGGGCCGGGACTGGGACAACCTCAGCGGAAAGTTCGTCCGGGTCCGGAATCTCAGCCCCGTCGACGTCCCCATCGGGCGCTGGCGGCTACGGGGTGGAGCCCACGACAGTTTCTACTTCCCCCAGGGGACCATCCTTCCGGCGTCGGGGGAGGTGATCGTCCGTCTCGGCAGTGGTGCTCAGACGGCGACGACGTTCTTCTGGCAGGGGCACCGGATGCGCTTCTTCGTGCCCGGTCAGTCGAGGTACCAGGGCGGCGGTGCCTACCTGTTCGACACCGACGGCGATATCCGGGCGTGGAGCATGTATCCCTGCCGCGTGTACTGCACACACCCGGCGCAGGGAGCGCTCACGGGCACGGTGGCGGCGCGGGATCGCGACGCGACGCCGTCCGCATCGCCCACCGCGTCACCGACGACGTCGCCGACTCCCAGCGTCTCGGGATCGCCGTCCCCGTCGGGAACGTCTTCGCCGATCGTGTCGCCTTCACCCACCGCCTCCGGGTCCGTCGGTGCATCGCCGACGGAGGATGGCTCCCCGAGTCCGTCCCCGACGATGTCGACTGCCGCGCCGTCCGCCACCGAGCAGCCCGAGCGGCTGGGTGAACGGATCGCGTTCACCAATGTGTCCGATCGTGTGGTCGACCTGTCCTACACCGTTGCCCTCGTCCGCGACCAGGTGCACGAACTTCCACCGGGCACCGTTCTCGCGCCCGGCGAGCGGTTGCTGATCTTCACCGGTGAGGGCGAGGACACGCGCCTGCGCCAGTACCTCGGGGTCGGCGAGCCCTTCCTCTTCTTCAAGGGCTCGACGGGCGGCTCCGCCAAACTGCGGACCCACACCGGGATCCGGATCGCATGTGTCGCCTGGGGCGACCGCAGTTGCGAGTCCTGACGCCCGACCCCGAGGCTCGACAACGCCCGGTAATGGCTCAGGCAGCTGCGCCTGCCGCCAACAGCGCAGCCAGTCGACGGTGGGACTCCGCCTCGGCACGCATCCTGGTCATGGGATCGGGGTTGTAGCGCCACTCGTCCAGTTGGTACTGGGGCGCCGCCACGAGGTCCTCGTTGCTCACGTAATGCCTGGTCATCGCCGTCACCCTTCTCCTTCTGGAATGGCATCGGCAGGATCGGCCACGGCTTGAGGCCGGACCTCGCCGACAACCCCGGACCTGTCTATCCGGGCCCGGGGCGCGCCCCCGCCCCGTGGTACGCCGCACGAAGGACGAGACCGACGCTCGGTGCCAGTGCCTGGCAGACCAGTTCCGTCATGGTGTCCTGGAAGACCGGGCCATGGTCCGCCGCCCGGTGATCGTGCCAGGTGACGTGATGCGCGTATTCGTGAAGCACGACCATCTCCTGCAACGCCCACCGGGTCTCGGTCGGCAGGGCGATCGTGTCAGGGGCCTGCCAATGAGCCCTCGACACTCCCCGGCGGCGCCGGACGCGCGGTGTGGGTGTGTGCCCCGCGCCCCAGGGCTGCGTGCGGATTCCGGCCAGGTACCGCTCGACATCGCCCAGATCCACCAGTTCGCGTTGGCGGGGGAGATCGAGGATCGATCCGTGGAAGTCGAGCCGGCCCCCCCGCTCCAGAAGAGATGACACCTGGTCCTCGGCCGCGTATACGGCGCTGCGTCGGGAGTCCGTCACCGTGGGAGCTGCCCCCCGGGCCCGGTCACGGCCGCCCCTCGCGACAGGGCGACGCGGTGAGCGTCGCGAGCCCCCGCGCGGGAGGCGGAGCCGGGTCGCCCACGCACCGACGAGCGGTTGCCGTTCCAGGACCCGCGGGCTGACGAGGTGCTCCGGTAGTAGCCGGCGACCTCCTCATCGCGGTTGCGCAGAGCGATGGCGTTGCTGGTGCCCGAGGTCGGCTCGGCGCTGTCCTGCTCGACCGTGCGTCGATGCGCTTCGACGAGCCGCTCGCGGATCCGGTCGACGAAGGCCTCGTAGTAGGTCGACCGCGCGGTCTGACGGGTCATCTCGGCCAGCGTGCGTCGGCCGTTGCGCAGGATGACCCGCTGGTCGCGCCGCCACGATTCCGTGGCCAGGTAACTCTCACCGAAGCGAACCATCTGCGTCGCGATCCGGCTCCACAGCAGTTCGGTGGCGTCGATGTCGTCGGCGTAGCCGTAGGCAATCACGTACGTCGAGTTGTGTGCAACGTCCACGGTGAGTCCGTTGACGGATCCCACCACGCTGAACAGGCGGATCAGATGCCGGTTGGCATGGCGCCGTGGCTCGCCGATGGAGATGGTGCGGTTGGTGGGAGTCGCCGTTGCCGTGCCCGGCGCGACGTGGAGTCGGGCCCGGGCCAGGGAGATCGAGTGGGTGGTCGCGAGCGCCTGCGCCTTGTCGAAGTAGATCTGGGCCTCGTGAGGGGTGCCGGCGTTCTCGGCCTTGTTCAGCAGTTTGGCGATTCGCTCGATCATGGGGGCATCCTGCAGAGGGGGTCCGACGGTCCCGGCAACGGCGCCGCAGTCTTGTGGCTATTGTGCGGGTGTGGCCGACGTCCCCACCCTCGCACAGGTCGTGGCGCTCCTCGAGGAGCGGGCCGACCCGAGTCTTGCCGAGGACTGGGACCGGGTAGGGCTCGTCTGCGGCGATCCCGGCGACCCGTGCCGCTCGGTGCTCTTCACGGTGGATGTCACAGAGGCGGTCGTGGCCTCCGCCGTGGGCGACGGCGTCGACCTGATCGTGGCGCATCACCCGCTCCTGCTGCGCGGTGTCCACTCGATAGCTCGGACGACCGCCCGTGGCCGGATGCTGACGACACTCGTGCGCGGGGAATGCGGTCTGCTGACGATGCACACCAACGCCGACAGTGCCGCCGGGGGAGTGAACGATGCGCTCGCCGACGCCGTGGGGATGAGCCCCGCCTCGCGAGCGCCGATCGTTCCGACCGCGGTGCGCGGGCCCTCCCGCATCGTGGTCCATGTCCCGGCAGGTGAAGCCCCCGACGTGGTCGCGGCGATGGCCGCAGCGGGAGCCGGCAGTCTGGGGGAGTACGACCTGTGCGCCTACTGGACCGAGGGCACCGGACAGTTCCGGCCCGCCACGGACGCCGACCCCCACATCGGGGTCCGGGGGCAGATCACCACCGTGGCGGAGCAGCGGGTCGAGATGGTGATAGCCCCAGGCGCCGAAGGTGACGTGGTCGCAGCCCTGCGTCGCACCCATCCCTACGAGGAGCCCGCGTTCAGTGTGGTCCCCTCGGCCCCGGTGCCCGGAAGTGACGGTCTGGGGCGATGGGGACCGGTGGAGCCGACCACGGTCGGGGACATCGCGCAGCGTCTGGCCGCGGCGCTCCCCCCCAACGCTCCCGGGG
>CAIWTL010000662.1 GCA_903915555.1 uncultured Micrococcales bacterium
CCGGTGACGTGGACGATGCGGGGTCCCCGTTGGGGGTCGCCGAGCAGTTCCATGACCCGGGCCACGCGGGCCACCGTCGGTTCCACGCGGTCCTCGGGGATGCGGTCGAGGAGTTCCTCGTGGATGTCATCGAGGTCGGGGAGGTCGGTCACCAGCGCAGTCTATGCGCGTCGCAAGGTACTCGTCGGATGAGCCGGTCAGATCTGCTCGGGCACGAGATCGATGGCTCCCGAGGGGCACTCGGCGACACACAGCCCGCACCCCTTGCAGTAGTCGAGGTCGAAGGCGTAGTCCCGACCGTTGTCGCCGGCCCCGCTCCCCTCGGCGAACTTGCGGACGGCGTTGTCGGGGCAGACTCCGAAGCAGTTGTCGCAGTGGAAGCAGTTGCCGCACGACAGGCACCGGCGCGCCTCGAACACCGCGGTGTCCTCGTCGAGACCCAGCGTGACCTCGTCGAATGTGCTGATGCGCCGCACGAGGTCGAGGGTCGGGCGAACACTGGCGGGAGCGTCGGTGTAGTACCAGGTGTTGAGGGACGTGACGTCGGCGAGCGCAGGCCGCGCGGCATGCCGGTACTCCTCACCGCGCAGCCACGCGTCGATCGTGCGGGCGGCCTGCTTGCCGTGCCCGACCGCGACGGTCACCGTGCGCTCGCTGGGAACCATGTCGCCTCCCGCGAACACCCCGGCGTGACCGGTCATCATGCGGTCGTCCACCGTGACGACACCGTCCACGACCTCGAGGTCGGGAACGCCGTCGAGCAGAGACAGATCCACGTCCTGCCCGAGAGCCAGGACGAGTGAGTCGGCTGCGAGCTCCTCCGTCTCGCCGGTGGGACGGGGGAACCCGTCCGCGTCCAGTTCCATGCGCTCCACGACCATGGATCCCTCGTCCACATGTCGGATGGTCGACAACCAGCGCATGATCACACCCTCCTCGAGGGCCTCGGCGACCTCGCTGTCGTGGGCGGGCATGCGGTCGCGCGTGCGGCGATACACGACGATCGCCTCCTCGGCGCCCAGCCGCTTGGCCGTGCGGGCGGCGTCCATGGCCGTGTTCCCCCCGCCGTAGACGACAACGCGGCGGCCCAGCAGCGGCGGCTGGTCGTCCGCGGTGTCCCGCAGCACCCCGACGGCGTCGAGGATGTGCGCGGACTCGCCGGCGGGGATGTACGCGCGGCGCCCGATGTGAGCGCCGACGGCGAGGAAGGTCGCATCGAAACCCCGCGACGCGGCCATGAGGTCATCGACCCGGTCGTCGAGGTGGAGTTCGATCCCGGAACCCAGGAGTCGCCCCACCTCGGCGTCGAGGACGTCGCGCGGCAGTCGGTAGGCGGGGATACCGAAACGCATCATCCCGCCGGGCAGCGGTCCGGCCTCACGGATCACCACCCGGTGACCCGCCCGCCGCAGGTGATGAGCAGCCGACAGCCCGGACGGACCGGCGCCCACGATCAGGACACTGCGGCCGGTGTCGGGCAGCGGGGCCGGCAACTCCCAGCCCGCCTGAAGCGCGGCGTCGCCCAGGAAGCGCTCGACGGCATTGATACCGACGGCCTCGTCGAGGTGGGCCCGGTTGCAGGCCGCCTGGCACGGGTGGTAGCAGACGCGGCCCATGATGGCCGGGAACGGATTGTCCGCCACGAGAAGGCGCCACGCGGCCTCGTAGTCGCCGCCCTCCGCCTCGTAGAGCCAGCCCTGGATGTTCTCGCCCGCGGGGCAGGCGTCATTGCACGGGGGAAGCGCGTTGCGGTAGACGGGCCGCTCCGTCCGCCAGGACCCGGTCTTGTTGGCCAGGCTCGACCCCACCCCGAGCGTGATGGCGAAAGGCGTCCCGTCCCTGCCGTTCATACCGGCGCCTCCTCGATCCTGTAGCGGCGGATGTTGCGGTCCGCGGTCGCCTGGATGTGGGCGATCACCCCGGTGGCAGGTGGTTCGCCGAACAGATGCGCGTACCTCTTCTGGATGCGCAGGTAGTCCTCGACGGGGACCCTGCGCCGGATGGGCGTCACCGAGGTGACCTCGCCGTCGTGCGCCTCGAACACGGGGAACAGCCCGCTCTCCGTCGCGAGCCGGGCGACCCGGACCGTGTCGCGGGACGCCGATCCCCACCCGAGCGGGCACGGCACGAGTACATGCAGATAGCGGGCGCCCCTGATCGACATGGCCGTCGTCACCTTGTCCTCGAGATCCCGCAGATCGGCGACCGTGGCCGTGGCCACATAGGGGATCTCGTGGGCCATGGCGATGCGCGGCAGGTCTTTGCCCTGGCCGAACGGGGCGCCCGGATGAGGGCCGACGGCCGGAGTGGTCATGGTGCGGGCGGCAGGGGGGGTGGCTCCGGAGCGCTGGACACCGGTGTTCATGTACGCCTCGTTGTCGTAGCAGATGAACAGGACGTCGTCGTTCCTCTCGAACATCCCCGACAGTGGACCGAGGCCGATGTCCACTGTGCCGCCGTCGCCGGCCTGGGCGACGACCCGGACGTCGTCCCGGCCCGTCACCCGCAGGGCGGCCGCGACGCCGGAGGCCACCGCGGCGGCGTTGCCGAAGAGCGAATGCATCCACGGGATCTGCCAACTGGTCTCGGGGTAGGGCGTCGAGAAGACCTCGAGGCACCCCGTGGCGTTGACCGCCACCATGCGGCCGCCGCTCGCGCGCATCGCGGCGTCGAGGGCGTAGCGAGCGCCGAGCGCCTCTCCGCAACCCTGGCAGGCACGGTGTCCGCTGGTGATGGCGTTGGCGCGCCCGGGATCGGACTGGACGCTGGCGTCGACGACGGGCAGCAACCGGTTCCGGACGGCGAACGATCCCGTCTGGTAGAAGCGCAGGCGTTCGGTCATCCGCGGGCCCCCGACTCCGGTACCGCATCGGCCATCGCGTCGCGCAGCATGTTCTCGGCGGCGGGGCCGGATCGCCGGGAGGCCCGGGTACGTGCCAGTTCCCGCTCGACGAGCCCGGTGTTGAGATCGAGGAACGACAGGTCCGCTGACCGACCGCGGTGCGCGTCCACGATCATCTGTTCGAGGGACGCCTGAAGGATGGGGCGTCCCCCCAATCCGGCGATGACGGTGGTGGTGGGGGTACCGGTGTCGGCCATGGCGGTCCGGATGTTGGAACTGAGCACTCCCCCGATCCCGACCGCCAGGGTCTTCTCGAGCACGACGATCCGGCCGACGGACCCCAGCGCCGCGCGGACGGCAGCGAGCGGGAAGGGCCGGAAGGACGTGATGCCGAGGACGCCGGCGTTCACTCCTCTCACCCGTAGGGCGTCGACGGCGTCCTTGAGTGTGCCCAACACAGAGCCGAGCGCCACGACAGCCACATCGGCGTCCTCGAGGCGGTAGGGCGTCACGAGCCCGTCGCGCTGTCGACCGGTGGCGGCGGCGAACTCGGCAGCGATGCGAGGGATCGTCTCCAGCGCCTGCATCTGGCGCTGGTGGGCGAGGTAGCGCACCTCCAGGAACGCCTCGGGCCCGACCATGGCACCGATGGACACCGGATCGTCGGGGTCGAGGATCTGGCGCGGCTCGAACGGGGGGAGGAACGCATCGACCTGCGTCTGCTCCGGGAGGTCGACCTCCTCGACGGCGTGCGTGAGGATGAAGCCGTCCATGCACACCATCACCGGCAGGGAGACCTCCTCGGCGAGCCGGTAGGCCATGACGTGCAGGTCGACGGCGTGCTGATTGTCCTCTGCGTACATCTGGATCCAGCCGGAGTCCCGCTGGCTCATGGCGTCGCTGTGGTCGTTCCAGATGTTGATGGGCGCACCGATGGCCCGATTGGCCACTGTCATCACGATGGGCAGGCCCAGTCCCGAGGCGTTGTAGACGGCCTCGACCATGTAGAGCAGTCCCTGGCTGGCCGTCGCGGTGTAGGTGCGCGCCCCCGCGGCCGACGCGCCGATGGCCGCGCTCATGGCGGCGAACTCGCTGTCCACGTTGAGGTATTCGCAGCCCCCCAGTTGCTGCGACATCACCAACCGGCTGAGGGTCTCGACGATGTGGGTCTGAGGCGAGATGGGGTAGGCGCACACGACCTGGGGCCGACATGCCGCAACGGTCCGGGCCACCGCCTGTGAGCCTTCGATCTGTTCACGCATGGACGCCCTCCCCCTGGTGCTGCCCGATCGCCTGCCGTTGCCTGACCGCGTCGTAGGCGGCACGGGCAGCGGCCCGGTTGCCGTCGGCGAGCGCCCCGCCGAACCGTTCGCCGATGGCCTGGTCGAGACCCGCCAGGCTCACCATCCCGGTCAGGGCGACGAAGCCCCCCAGCAGCGCAACGTTGGGGACGGGGCGGCCGATGTGTCGCACGGCGATCTCGGTGGCGGGGATCGCGGTCACCGCACAGTCCGGTCCGACGTCCACATACCGCGTCGAGTTCAGCAGCACGACCCCTCCCGCGCGCAGTCCCGCGACGACGTCGATCTGCCGCAGGAGCGTGACGTCCTGGACTATCAGTGCGTCCGGGGCGACGATCGGTTCGCGACTCCGGATCGGGGTGTCGGCGATACGGCAGTAGGCGACCACCGGGGCCCCGGTGCGCTCGGAGCCGAAACTCGGGAACGCCTGCGCGTGGTGGCCGGCGTCGAAGGCCGCCACGGACAGCAGTTCGGCGGCGGTGACCACTCCCTGGCCACCGCGGCCGTGGATCCGGGTCTGGAACACGTGACTCCGTCCGCCGAGGTACTTCCGGCTCCTTCCAACGTAGCCGCGTCCTCCCGCGCAGGGGATGGGTCGTTGGACCCATAGACTGGGTGACCGTGTCTGCTGACGAAACCACCGTGTCGATGCCCGAACGTCCCGCTCTGGAGGGCCTGGAGGACAAGTGGGCGGCCCGGTGGGAGGACGACCACATCTACCGATTCGACCGCACCCGCACGCGCGACGAGGTCTACAGCATCGACACCCCACCGCCCACGGTCAGCGGCTCGCTGCACGTGGGCCACGTGTTCTCCTACACGCACACCGACTGCATCGCGCGCTACCGGCGGATGCGCGGCAAGGAGGTCTTCTACCCGATGGGGTGGGACGACAACGGGCTGCCGACGGAACGGCGTGTGCAGAACTACTACGGGGTCCGCTGCGACCCGTCGCTGCCCTACGTCCCCGACTTCTCCCCACCGGAGAAGCCCGACCCGAAGCGTCAGGTGCCGATCTCCCGGCGCAACTTCGTGGAACTGTGCGAGCAGTTGACCGAGGAGGACGAGAAGGGTTTCGAGGACCTCTGGCGGCACCTCGGGCTGAGCGTCGACTGGACCCAGACCTACCAGACGATCGACCGCACCGCCCGACTCACCTCCCAGCAGGCTTTCCTCGACAACCTGGCCCGCGACGAGGCCTACCAGGCCGAGGCCCCGACACTGTGGGATGTCACCTTCCGCACGGCGGTCGCCCAGGCGGAACTGGAGGACCGCGAACGCCCGGGGGCCTACCATCGCGTCTCCTTCCACCGCCCCGACGGTGACGCCGTCTTCATCGAGACGACCCGTCCCGAGTTGCTCCCGGCCTGTGTCGCGCTCGTGGCGCACCCGGACGACGAGCGGTACCAGCCCCTGTTCGGCTCCACCGTGACGACACCCGTCTTCGGGGTCGAGGTGCCCGTCGTGGCCCACGAACTGGCGGACCCTGAGAAGGGGTCCGGTATCGCGATGATCTGCACCTTCGGCGACACGACCGACGTGACGTGGTGGCGGGAGCTGCAACTGCCGGCGCGGCCCGTGATCGGCTGGGACGGCCGGATCCTGCCGGACGACCCGGCCTGGATCACATCGCCGCAGGGACGCGAGGCCTACCGGTCGCTGGGCGGGCTGACGGTGTTCAGCGCCCAGAAGCGCATCGTGGAGCTGCTGGCCGAGTCCGGTGACCTGCACGGAGAGCCGCGGCCCATCACCCACCCGGTCAAGTTCTTCGAGAAGGGCGAGAAGCCCCTCGAGATCGTCACGACGCGCCAGTGGTACCTGCGAAACGGTGGGCGCGACCTGCCGCTGCGCGAAGCGCTCCTGGCACGAGGAGCGGAACTGAGGTGGCACCCGCCCCACATGCAGGTCCGCTACGACAACTGGGTATCGGGCCTCAACGGCGATTGGTTGATCTCGCGCCAACGGTTCTTCGGGGTGCCGATCCCCCTGTGGTACCGACTGGATGACACCGGCAGCCCGCGGTACGACGACCCGATCGTGCCCACCGAACTCCCCGTCGACCCCGCGTCGGACTGCCCTCCCGGCTTCACCGAGGACCAGCGCGGCGAGCCGGGCGGTTTCATGGGCGACCCGGATGTCATGGACACGTGGGCGACATCGTCGCTGACGCCGCAGATCGCCGGCGGCTGGGCCACCGACGAGGACCTGTGGCAGCGGGTCGCGCCGATGGATCTGCGACCGCAGGCCCACGAGATCATCCGGACCTGGCTGTTCTCCAGCGTCGTGCGGTCGCACCTGGAGGATGACCGCCTGCCGTGGACGGATGCAGCGATCTCGGGATGGATCCTGGACCCCGACCGCAAGAAGATGTCGAAGTCGAAGGGAAACGTGGTGACCCCCATGGGGTTGCTCGAGAAGCACGGTTCCGACGCGGTCCGCTACTGGGCGGCCAGCGGCCGTCCGGGCACGGACACCGCTTTCGACGAGGGCATCCCGCCGACCGAGGCTGGCGACGACGCGCTGGCGCACACGCCCGTCCTCGCGGAGCGACTCCACAATCTGGAGGTACTCCGCAGAGTTGGCGCCTGTGCCATTGCGTTTGACGCGGACGAACACGAG
>CAIWTL010000663.1 GCA_903915555.1 uncultured Micrococcales bacterium
TCCCGCCTCGGCCACAGACCCGCCACGACCGCCACGACTGCGCTGGCCAGAACGGGGATCCCCGGCGCGACGAGGGGAAGCAGGATGAGCGTCGCTGCGCCGGCCACGACGGCCACCAGTCGTGTCTCCCGGTTGTCGAGGCGGGGCCAGAGCAGGGCGAGGAAGGCAGCGGCGGCCGCTGCGTCGAGTCCGTACCTGCGGGGGTCACCGAGCAGGTTCGCCGAGAGCGCGCCGACGGCGGTCCCCACGTTCCACAGGACGAACACCGACAGGCCCGTGGCCAGGAAGGCGTACCGCATCGCCGCCCGATCGTCGGCGTTGGCGACCGCCATCGCCGTCGACTCGTCGATCGTCAGTTGGGCCACGACCGGTCGGCGCCAACCCCGGGGAGCGAGGTCGTGGGCCAGGGAGAGCGCATACAGGCCGTTGCGCAGTCCCAACAGCAGCGCGGTGGCCACCGCCGCCGCCAGTGTGCCCCCGGCCCCGAGGGTCACCACCGTGGCGAACTGCGAAGCGCCCGTGAACATGAACAGCGACAGGACCTGGGTCTGCCACACATCGAACCCGTTCGCGACCGCCACGGCGCCGTACGAGATCCCGTAGGCCCCGGTGGCCGCGCCGATCGCGAGTGCGTCGACCGTGATCTCACGCCGGCTCCTGGACTGGGTCACGCTGCGAGAGCCTAGGCCCAGAGCCAGTGATCGGCCCAGTCCCGCCGGCCGGCCGCGCGCGGCTCGCCGCACCGGAGCGTCCGGTCAGGCGCCCGGCGCCAGGTCGTCGTCGACGAGCAGCGCGACCGGTTCACCCGCCACACGGGTCATCACGAGAGCGGCCGGGGCGCCGCTGCCCGGCAGCTCGCCGCGCAGCCGTTGCGGATCGAGGTTCAGACCGCGGGTGCGTATCTCGGTGGGGCGCAGGCCCAGTCCCCGCAGCCGGGCCCGGAGCAGCTTCGTCCGGGCCGGGAGGACGTCGAGGATCCGTGACACCCGACCCCATCCGGCGGGGACGGGGCCGTCGCCGGTCAGGTAGGCGATGCCGTCACTCGTGGATCCCGCGCCGACACGTACCGCCAGATCACCCACGAGGCCCGACCGGATGACGGCCGGGTCGGGCTCGAGGAGCCACGCGCCGAGTGGAGCGACGGGGGCCGGCTCCCCGTCGCCGTGCAGGGTGCGGGAGGGCCCCGGTGTCCAGGGGTCGGCGGTGGGTGTCAACAGGACCGCGCTGCGTGCCGGCCTGCCGTTCCTGACGGCGGGGAACCACAGATCCGCCTCCACGAGGTTGCCGCCGACGCTGAGCCACTCGACAGCGACGTCACGACCGACCAGGTCGCGGTCGATGCCCGGGGCCACCTTCACCACCGTGGCGGGGTGGTCGCGCGCGAACGCTTCGATCCACGGCCACGGTGGTTGCCACTGCGCGGGGTCGCCCACCCGGCGGGTGGTGCCGTCGCGGTGATGACCCCGCCGCCTGCCCGGATCGAGGTAGACCACAGCGTCGCCGTCCTGCTGCAACGCCACCCACTCGCACGCGTCAGCACGCACGACTCGGGCGGGTGCGTGCGGGGCCAGGGCCGCCAGATTGTGGGCAGCCGACATGGCCGCGGTGCCGTCCTGTTCGACGGCGACGACGGCCAGTCCCTCCCGCGCCGCGGCTGCCGCGTCCACCCCGATCCCGCACCCCAGGTCGAGGACGCTGCGCCATCCCTGGCGGTGGAGGTCGCGGAAGCGGCGGACGGCCACCGCGGGTCTGCTGGCCTGTTCGAGGCCGTCGGCGGTCAGCAGCATCCGAGCGGCCTCGGGGCCCAACTTGGTGGTGGCTCGTCGCCGCAGCAGTGTCTGGTTGACCACGAAGGTCCAGTGCTCCGTAGCCAACGTCGGGTTGCGGGCGCGCAGCCGCTGGAGATCTGTGGGTCCCGGAACGTCGGGGAGCAGTGCCGCCGCCTCCCAGGCTGCCGCCGGGATGTCCGGCTGCGCCGGCAACGGTGCCGGCCGGGCTGCCGGCGGTTCGGAGGCTGGCTGCACGGTTGCCCTCCATTCCCGGATCGGGGCCCCACAAGACTGGCACTCGCCTTGACGGAGTGCTAACCACGCCGTACTGTGGTGTTGGCACTCTCCCCAGGGAAGTGCCAACCGGCCGGCCCGGTGACGGACCCGCGACGACGTCAACGTACCGGCCATGCAAACCGTTCGTTCACCAATTCCCGTGAGGGGGAGGTTGAGGCGTGTCAGTCTCCATCAAACCGCTCGAGGACCGCATCCTGGTCCAACCGCTCGACGCCGAGCAGACCACTGCATCCGGCCTGGTCATCCCCGACACCGCCAAGGAGAAGCCCCAAGAGGGCAAGGTCCTGGCCGTCGGACCCGGTCGGTTCGATGATGAGGGGGAGAACCGTATCCCCCTCGACATCAGCGTCGGCGACACCGTCATCTACAGCAAGTACGGCGGTACCGAGGTCAAGTACAACAACGAGGAATACCTGATCCTGTCGGCGCGCGACGTGCTCGCCA
>CAIWTL010000664.1 GCA_903915555.1 uncultured Micrococcales bacterium
CCGAGTCGGAGTCGGCCACCAGGCCGCAGCCGGCGTAGAGCTGGGCCGACGTGAGGTCCTCGTCGAACTGCGCGCACCGCAGGGCGATCGCGAACTCGCCGTCGCCGTTGGCGTCGAACCACCCCACCGGACCGCTGTAGCGGCCGCGGTCGAGGTCCTCCAGTTCGGCGATCACGGAACTGGCGCGCTCGGTGGGCGTGCCGCAGATGGCGGCCGTCGGGTGCAGGCTCGCCGCCAGCACGAGGGCGCTCGCTCCGTCGGCCAGACTGCCGGTGACATCGGTGGCCAGGTGTTGGACGTTCGCCAGCCGCAGTACGGAAGGGGCCTCAGGAACGGACAGGTCGGTGCAGTGCACGGCGAGTGCGTGAGCGACGGACCTCACCGCGTACTCGTGCTCGTCGAGGTCCTTGCTGCTCGTACGGAGACGTTCGGCGGACCGGTCGTCGCGGGAGGTGGAGTCGCTGGCGGCGACCGTGCCGGCCAGCACCCGGGACGTGACGTCGTCGCGCGAACGACGCACCAGGAGTTCGGGCGTGGCCCCGACCAAGCCCTGGATGTGGAAGGTCCAGCAGGCCGGATACGCGGCCGCCAACTCGGCCAGCACGTCGGTCAGGGGGACGGGGGAGTCGAAGTGCGCCGTGACGGCCCGCGCGAGCACGACCTTGTCCAGTTCGCCCGCCGCGATCCGCTTCACAGCTTCGTCGACCGCGGCGGTGTACGCGGCCGCCGACGCGGTGTCGTCCTCCCACCGCGCCGCTGGCAGACCACCGGACGTTTCCCCGAGCAGATCGCCGATACCGGTGGGGGTCGCGATGTAGGGCGGCTCGCTGTCGTCTGCGGACCACACATCGGTGCGCCACGCCTGGCCGCCGCGCGACGCGATCAGGGTGCGGGGGATCACGACGACGGAGCCCTCGGCGTCGTCGTCGAAGGTGAACGACGCGAAGGCCACGGGGCCCGCCCCCACGACCCCGGACGAGTCGTGCACCTGGGCCTGGGCGAGCCACTGACCCACCCAGCGCTGGGCACGGCTGAAGCGCTCCGCGCCGCGGAACTCCGCCATCGCGGCGACCCCGAAGCCCACCATCCCCTCACCGTTGCGCACCCACGCCACCGACGGGGTCTCGCGCCACGGGGACCCCACCAGGTCGACCGGTCCCGTGAGGGCACGGGTCCTGATGGGGCGCTGATGGGTGGGCACGGTTACGAGGGTAAGGCCCACTGGTCACGTCCACACGGTGTGGTTCCGCACGGTCTGGTGAGACAGGGGGCGTGGGTGGTGGGGCGGGCGGAGATGGGCCGGTGCTGGTTGGATAGAGGGGTGAGCCGCGCCGATCTGCAGAAGGACCCCCGCGACGTCGCCGCGATGTTCGACGACGTGGCGGCCCGCTACGACGTCACGAACGACGTCCTGTCCATGGGCCAGACGATCCGCTGGCGCAAGGCGGTGACCCGGGCTCTGGAGCCCTTGGCCGGGGCGACTGTGCTCGATCTCGCCGCCGGGACCGGGACCAGCAGTCGCCCGCTCATGGCGCAGGACGCGGTCGTGGTGTCGTGCGACTTCTCCATCGGGATGCTGCGCCAGGGAATGACGCAGTACCCCGACCAGATGTTCGTCGCGGGGGACGCCCTCGCCCTCCCGTTCGCCGATGACACGTTCGACGCTGTGACGATCTCTTTCGGGCTGCGCAACATCACCGACCCGGCCGCCGGACTGCGGGAGATGGCCCGGGTGACGAGGCCGGGGGGCAGCCTGGTCGTGTGCGAGTTCTCGACGCCGACATGGGGGCCCTTCCGCACCGCCTACCTGGAGTACCTCATGCGCGCCCTGCCGGAGGTGGCCGAGCGGATGTCGTCCAATCCGGAGGCCTACGTCTACCTGGCCGAGTCCATCCGCGCGTGGCCCGACCAGCGGGGGCTGGCCGATCTCATCGCCCACAACGGATGGTCGGATGTCCGCTACCGCAACCTCTCCGGGGGCATCGTGGCACTGCACCGCGCGGCCGTGCCGGGTCCCTGACATCAGGGTCCCCTGACGGGGGGTCACGGACATCGGATCCGAGGCTGCGCAGCGCATCGCGTGGAGTGTCACTAGACTCGCGGTCGTGAATCGATTCACAAGCCGTTTCGCGGCGCATCTCCCCGGTGGTGTCCCTAGGATGAACGCGATCCTGCGGAGGAGCGCGTGAACGTCTACATCCCCCTGCTGACCCTGGCCGGGCTCGCCGCGCTGTTCGCGGGCTTCTCGGTCACGATGGCCACCCTCACCGGGCCCAAGCGGTACAACCGCGCGAAGTACGACGCTTACGAGTGCGGTATCGAGCCGACGCCGCAGCCGATCGGTGGCGGCAAGTTCCCGGTGAAGTACTACCTCACGGCGATGATGTTCATCATCTTCGACATCGAGATCGTCTTCCTCTACCCGTGGGCGGTCTATTTCGACGCATTGGGACTCTTCGGATTCCTCGCGATGCTGTTGTTCCTGATCAACCTCACAATTCCCTACGTGTACGAGTGGCGCCGCGGCGGGCTGGACTGGGACTGAGAGGAGAAGTCACATGGGCATCGAGGAGAAACTTCCGTCAGGGTTCCTGCTGACCACCGTGGAAGGGGTCGCGGGGTACGCCCGCAAGAGTTCGCTGTGGCCCGCGACGTTCGGTCTCGCCTGCTGCGCCATCGAGATGATGGCCACTGGAGCCGGCCGTTTCGACCTGGCCAGGTTCGGTATGGAGGTCTTCCGTCCGTCCCCCCGGCAGGCAGACCTCATGATCGTCGCCGGCCGGGTCAGCCAGAAGATGGCGCCCGTGCTTCGGCAGGTCTATGACCAGATGCCGAACCCGAAGTGGGTGATCTCCATGGGGGCATGCGCCAGCAGCGGCGGCATGTTCAACAACTACGCGGTCGTGCAGGGCGTCGACCACGTCGTGCCGGTCGACATCTACCTTCCCGGTTGCCCCCCGCGGCCCGAGATGCTGCAGGACGCCATCCTGAAGCTCCACGACGAGATCCAACACATGAAGATGGGCGCGCACCGTGAGGTGCAGGTCCGCGAGCTCGAGGCCGCCGCTCTGACGGCGACCCCCGTCGAAGACATGAAGGGGCTGCTCAGGTGAGCGACGACGACACTCCCGACGTGGAACAGACGTCTCCTGCCACCGGGAGCGAGGCCGTCCCCGCCCTCGACACGTCGCCGCAGGTCATGGGTGTGCGGCGGGGCTCGTTCGGGGTCAGTGGTCCCGGAGACACCAGCGGCTTCGGTGGCCTCGTCGAGGCGATCGTGTGGCCCGCTGCCGCGACCCGTCCCTACGGAATGCCGTTCGACGAGGTGGCCGACGAGATCGACCTCTCCCTCGCAGCTCGCGGGGTTCCGGCGACCGAAGCCATCGAGCGCGTCGTCATCGACCGCGGCGAGATGACCTTCTACGTGCGGCGGGAACACCTCATCCCGTTCGTCACCAGCCTCCGCGACGAACCTGCCCTGCGCTTCGAATTCCTGTCCGGTGTCAGCGGGGTCCACTACCCGCACGACGTCGGCCGGGAACTGCATGCCGTCTACCACTTCGTGTCGATCACCCACAACCGCCGGCTGCGTGTGGAGGTGACGTGCCCCGACGGCGACCCCCACATCCCGTCCATCGTGGCTCTGTACCCCACGAGCGACTGGCACGAGCGGGAGACCTACGACTTCTTCGGCATCCAGTTCGACGGCCATCCCGCGCTCACCCGCATCGAGATGCCCGACGACTGGGTCGGCCACCCGCAGCGCAAGGACTACTCCCTCAACGGGATCCCCGTCGAGTACAAGGGCGCGACCATTCCGCCGCCCAACGAGCGGAGGAGTTACAACTGATGACGCAGACCACCGACAAGGTCCCCACCGACCTCCCCGAGCGCGAGTACACCGTCCAGGGCGGTGGCGACTGGCAGACCATCCTCCCCGCACCCGAGGGAGAGTCCGAGCGCCTCGTCGTCAACATGGGTCCGCAGCATCCCTCCACCCACGGCGTGCTGCGCCTGATCCTCGAGATCGAGGGCGAGTCCGTCACCCAGGTGCGGTGCGGCATCGGCTACCTGCACACCGGCATCGAGAAGAATCTCGAGTACCGCAACTGGACCCAGGGCGTCACCTTCGTGACGCGCATGGACTACCTGAGCAACTTCTTCAACGAGACGGCGTACTGCCTGGGGGTCGAGAAACTGCTCGGTATCGAGGACCAGGTCCCGGAGCGGGCGCAGGTCATCCGAGTCATGCTCATGGAACTCAACCGGATCTCGTCGCACTTCGTGTGTCTCGCGACCGGCGGTCTCGAGCTGGGCGCGCTGACGGCCATGACCGTGGGCTTCCGGGACCGTGAGTTGATCCTGGACCTCTTCGAGCTCATCACCGGTCTGCGCATGAACCAGGCCTACATCCGACCCGGTGGTGTCCAGCAGGACCTCCCCGCCGGCGCGGAGAAGAAGATCGCCGAGACCGTCACGTTGCTGCGCAAGCGCTACAAGGACACCCACGCGCTGCTCGTGGGCAACGCCATCTGGATGGGCCGTACCGTCGGCGTCGGCTACCAGGACCTCGCCGCCTGCATGGCGCTGGGCGCGACCGGGCCCATCCTGCGTGCGACCGGCCTACCGCACGACCTGCGCAAGTCCCAGCCCTACTGCGGTTACGAGGACTACGAGTTCGAGGTCGCCACGCAGGACACGTGCGACGCCTACGGGCGCTTCCTCATCCGACTGGCCGAGATGGAGCAGTCACTGAACATCGTCGAGCAGTGTCTCGACAAGTTGTCCCCGGGGCCCGTGATGGTCGCGGACAAGAAGATCGCCTGGCCCAGTCAACTTGCCATCGGTCCCGACGGCATGGGCAACTCCCTGGAACACATCCGCCACATCATGGGCGAGTCCATGGAGGCGCTCATCCACCACTTCAAGCTGGTGACGGAAGGTTTCCGTGTCCCGGTCGGGCAGGTCTACTCGGCGGTCGAGTCGCCGCGTGGCGAGCTCGGGGTGCACATGGTGAGCGACGGCGGTACGCGCCCGTACCGCGTCCACTACCGCGACCCCTCATTCGTGAACCTGCAGTCCGTCCCCATCCAGAGTGAGGGCGGAATGATCTCCGACGTCGTGGCCGCCGTGGCGAGCATCGACCCCGTCATGGGCGGCTGCGACCGATGAGCCACCCCACCCGATCAGGAGCGAGGACCCCATGCCGCTGACCGATCAGACCGCCGCCGAATGCCGCGACCTCGCCGCGCGATACCCCGACGGGCGTTCGGCGCTCCTGCCGATGCTGCACCTCGTGCAGTCGGAGGAGGGGATGATCACCCCGGCCGCGATCGAGATGTGCTCCGACGTCCTGGACCTCACCACCGCAGAGGTCACGGCAGTCGCGACGTTCTACACGATGTACCGGCAGAAGAGCCCGGGTGGGACCCACCACATCGGCGTGTGCGTGAACACGTTGTGCGGGCTGCTCGGCGGTGACGCCGTCTACGACGCGCTCGCGCGCCGACTCGGCGTCAGCAGCGGCGAGACCACGGAGGACGGCGGATTCACCCTCGAACGCATCGAGTGCCAGGCCGCCTGCACCCACGCGCCGGTGATGACGGTCGACTGGGAGTTCTTCGACCGGACGACGATCGCCGACGCCATGCGCGTCATCGATGCGCTCGAGGCCGGCGAGAGGGTCATCGCCACCCGCGGCCCCGCGGTGCGTGGCGGGCGAGCCACCGAGCGGACCGTTGCGGGAATCGACGATGGTCTCGCCGACGAGGCGTCGTGCATCG
>CAIWTL010000665.1 GCA_903915555.1 uncultured Micrococcales bacterium
CGAGATCGGCCACCTGATCGAACAGGAACTCGGTCTGAACCGCGCTCAGTTCACCCAGGTCGTCCTCCTGCCACAGGGGGAGTTCGCGAGATTCCTTCGCTCCAACGATGAGTCACGCCGCACACTGCTGACCAAGCTCTTCGGAGCCGAGCGCTTCGACCGCATCACAGCATGGCTCAAGCAGGAGGCGCAGAGCGCGCGCTCCGAACAGCGTGATGCCGACGTGGCCGTCGGCGAGGCGCTGGCCGCTGCCGTCGAGGCCGGCAGGGTGGACGCAGCGACGGCGGAGGAGTGGAAGGCGCTCTCCGAGCGTTGGTCGCCCGACGGCCAGGGAAGGCTGCTGGCCGCACTCCATACGTATGCGGGTGAGATGGAGGCCGAGGCGACGAGGGCTGCGAAGGCGCTCGGGCAGGCTGAGGCATTTCTGACGAAGACGAGCCAGCGCCGTGACTCCCTGGCGTCGGAGGAGACTCGGATCCGCCGACTGGCGGAGGCACGTGAGCGCGAGTCTCGACATGAGCTGGGCGCGAGCGACCACCAGGAGAACAAGGCCGCGTTCTCCGCTGCCCAGCGCGCCGGCAGCGTGAGACCGCTGGTCGCCGGCGTGGAAGCCGCCCGCGGTCGGCTGGTCGAGCGACAGAAGGAAGCAGTCACAGTCGCCGGGGGAGAGGACGAGTTGGCCGCGTTGGGTGTCGACTGGAGCGCTCTTCAGGACGGGGCTCGCTCCGACGCCGAGACGGCCTCCTCCCTGGAGCGCATCGCGATCCTCGAGCGGGAGTTGCCCGAAAGGCGGCGGTCACTCGAGGAACTCGGAACCAGCATCGCGACGGGTGAGGGGGAGTTGCCCGGGCTGCGGGGCGAGCAGGCCGACCTGCCGGAGCAGATCGAGCGACAGGAGCAGATGCTCACCGATGCCCGGGTCGCCGCAGGTGGGCGAAGCGCGCTGGAGAGCCAGTTGGCCCAATGGCGCGGTCGCGCCGATGCGCTGTCGACTCTCGCCGACCTGACGCCGCAACTGGCAGACGCCACGAGCAGGCGTGACGCCGCCATCGATGCCCACCAGAAGGCCGTCGATGAACACCAGCGCCTGATGGAGGCTCGTCTTGCGAGAATGACCGGTGAGTTGGCCGAGAAGCTGGTGGACGGTGAGCCGTGCCAGGTCTGTGGCTCGCCGGATCACCCTGTGCCCGCCGACCGCGCCACCGTGTCGATCACCGACGACCAGATCCAGCAGGCTGCCGCGGCACGGGACACTGCCCAAGGAGTCCGGGAGGCTGCTGAGACGCGGTGGCAGGACTTCAAGACCCGGGAAGCGAGGGAACTGGCGAAGGTCGAGGATTCCGACGGCTCCGAGGTCGAGGCCGAGATCCGACGGCTGACGGCCGAACTCGACACGGCCACCGAGCAGGCGGAGCAGGTCGCGGCGCTCGAGAGGAATCTCGCGGAGTTGAAGGGCCGAGCAACGACGGTCGCTGAGCACATCCAGGAGCAGCAGAAGGTCCTGGCCGGGCTGCGCAGCGATCAGAAGGCCCTGTCGACGGCGATCGCTGCCGATGAGCAGACGGTCACCGCGGCCGCGGCGGGGTTCGAGTCCGTGGCTGCCCGGGTCAGCGCACTCCAGCAGACTTCCCGACGGCTGACGGATGCTGCGGAGGCGGTTCGTGCTGTCGAGGAGTCCGGACAACTGCTGCTGCAGGCGGAGGAAGCCGCTCGATCCGAGGCGACCGCACAGGGATTCGCGGACCTCGACTCGGCGTGTGACGCGATGCTGGGACCGCTCGCGATGGCTGAACTGGAACAGGTCATCTCGGCGTGGGAGGCCGAGAAGGCTGCCGTGGCGGAACTCCTCGCCGCACCTGATCTCGCGGAGGTCGACGTGGGGCGTGCTGCGCTCGTCGAGCAGGAACTGGCCGATGCCATCGAGGCTCACGACGCTGCACAGGCGCGGTGCCAGACGGCGGTCTCGGAACTCAGCGGCCTGACCGACCGGGTGTCGCGATTCGACGAACGGCGGGCGGAAGTCCGCGCCCGCCTTGCCGAGCGCGAGTCGCTCGCCCGGACGCAGGCGCCACTCCTCGACCTCGATCGCTTGGCTCGCGGTCAGGCCAACAACGCCCTGGCAAAGATGACGTTGACGACCTATGTGCTGCGCCTGTGGTTCGACCAGGTGGTGCGTGCCGCCAACAACCGGCTGAACCGCATCGCGGGTGGCAAGTACGAACTACGGCGCACGGAGGAAGCGGGGAAGGGCAACGCGCAGGTCGGGCTCGGTCTCACGGTCCTCGACCGGCACACCGGCCGGGAACGCAGCCCCCAGTCCCTGTCCGGTGGCGAGACCTTCTACACCTCCTTGGCTCTGGCGTCGGGGCTGGCGGATGTGGTGCAGGCCGAGGCCGGCGGAGTCTCGCTCGACACGCTGTTCATCGACGAGGGCTTCGGCTCCCTGGACAGTGACACCCTCGAAGAGGTCCTCACCGTGATCGACGGGCTGCGCGACAACGGCCGTGTGGTCGGCATCGTGAGCCACGTCGAAGAACTCAAGGAACGTGTCCCCGAGCGTCTCCAGATCAGCCGCCCCCGCGACGAGGGCCCCTCGCAACTACGTGTCGTGGCCTGACGAACCGGTCATTTCGGCCTCGGTCAGCCACCGGCCTCGGCGTCACCGCCCTACTCGGATGCTCCCCGGTCGCCGGAGTCAGTCGGCTCATCGGAGACCGCATCCACCCGTCCCACCACGGACCCGGGGAAGTGCAGTCCGTCGGCATCCGCCCCCACGAACGAGGAGGTGCCGCCACCGCTGACTCCGCCGACGAGGGAGTGAGCGAAGGAGAGCGCTGTCTCCACGTCGTCCCACATGAGGCCCACCTCGGGGTCCGTGCCCACGAGGCGGAATGTCCGCGGGTCCAGACCCGCGGCCACCAGGTAGTCGGCGTCGGCGCGACCGTGGGCATCGTCGATCCATACCCAGGGGCGTCCGTCCGCCATGAGCTGCGGCAACAGCGGGGTCTTGGCGTACATGAGGCGGGAGATGGCCTCGTCGCCGTAGCCGGCGACGGCGGCGGCCTCCCAGCCACGCTCCCAGGACGTCGTCAGATGTTCGGCGTGGGCCAGGCCCACGTGTGGGCCGATGCCCGGAGAGGCGCGATGGTTCCACAGCGTGAACCACACGATCTCGAAGGCCTCCGCCAGCGCGGACACCATGTCGCGCACCTCGTGGTGCAGATGGATGCGGTACCCGTCGATGGTGTGACGCGTGTACCTCAGGCCCGCGTCATCCGGAAAGGCGTTGAGCACGCCGTCGATGTCCAGCAGAAGCAGTGGCTTGCTGGTGCTCGTGTCGGCCATGGCCCCCCGTTCCCCTTTGTCCAACATCGGTGTCGTTGACATGGTCCTCCTCATTCCCTGGTGAGTCCGGTCGGAGCGCCGGTCTGCCGCCCCGCCGCCGTGGACCGCAGACATCCGCCCCATCCCCTGTCTGGGGCGGACGTCTGCGGCTCCATGACTATCGGCGATGACACCGACACAAATACCGCGACGATGTCGTCGCACGGTTGGGCGTGCCGAGAGGAGCCGATTGCCGGTGCCCGCAGATGCGGTGGGGAGAACCGGACGCGTGGAACCGCTCGGTCGGGTGACGGGGGCTCCGGTGGTCACTAGGGTTCCCGCATGGGTGTCCTCACCGTCGGCAGCGGCTTCGACCGCTGGGCAGGACTGTTGTCCTCGCCGATCGAAGGGCGCGTGGTCCTCGGCCCCAACTGGTTCGCCTCCGTCATGGGGACCGGAGTCATCGCCGTGGCCTCGGCGACGCTGCCCGTCGACTGGCCGTTCCTGATCGTCATCGGGACGATCGCCTGGATCCTCGCGGCGCTGTTGCTGATCGCGCTGTTGATCATCGTCCCGGTGCACTGGGCCCGTGACCGCGAGGTCGTCAAGGGGATCACGAATGACGCCATCGCCATCCAGTTCTTCGGCGCCCCTCCCATGGCGATGATGACCGTCGGCACCGCCACCCTGCTGATCGGGTCGCGCTATCTCGGTGACGCGGCCGTGACGATCGACTGGGTGCTGTGGGCCGTTGGCACAGTCTTGGGATTCGCCACCGCGGTCCTCGTGCCCTATCGCCTGTTCACGGCGCTACAGGTCCGGCAGGACGGGGCCTTCGGTGGCTGGCTCATGCCTGTCGTGCCGCCCATGGTGTCCGCCGCCGGGGGAGCGCTCCTTGTCCCGCACGCACCCGAGGGCGTTGCCAGGGAGAGCATGCTGCTGCTCTGCTACGCCTTCTTCGGTATGAGCCTTATGGCGTCGATCGTGGTCATCACGCTCATCTGGAGCCGACTGGCCCACTTCGGGTCTTCGGGTTCGGCGAGGGTGCCGACATTGTGGATCGTGCTCGGTCCGGTGGGGCAGTCGATCACAGCCGCCGGGGCGCTGGGCACGGTCGCGGCTGTCGCGGTCGCCCCTCCACTGGCCACCGCGCTCGATGTCCTGGCGGTGGTCTACGGCGTGCCCATGTGGGGGTTCATGCTGCTGTGGCTGCCCCTCGCCGCGCTGTTGACCTTCCGCGCCCGGGCACGGGGGATGGGTTTCGCGCTGACGTGGTGGTCGTTCACGTTCCCCGTCGGCACCTGCGTCACCGGCACGAGCCAACTGGCCCGCCACACCGACCTTCCGATGTTCCGCTGGACCGCGGTCGCGCTCTACGCCCTCCTGCTCGCGGCGTGGGTCACTGTTCTCGTCAACACCGCCCGCGGCTCCATGCGGGGACAGTTGCTCACGCCGCCGCTGGAGTCACCCCACCCGGTGGCATCCAAAGGCGGGTGATC
>CAIWTL010000666.1 GCA_903915555.1 uncultured Micrococcales bacterium
CCGCGCGGCAGCGGCCTCCTGGCCGTCAGCGACCGCGCCCTGTCGGAGGTCGACGCCTACCCCGTCGACATCGCGGGTGCCACGTGGGTCGGCCCCGAGGACTACGTGCTCGCCCCGAGCGCACGCCGCTTCGAGTCCTTCGAGTCGTCGGTCGCTGTCGTCCTCGGTCTGATCACGGCGATCCGTTATGCGACCGACCTGGGCCTGCCCGCGATCGCCCACTCCATCGGCCGCAATGCCGAGTACCTGCGCAGCCACCTCGCGACGGTGCGGCCGTGGCGCGTCGGGGACAGGGGTGTCCAGCGCTCGGGAATCGTGACCGCGAGCCACCCGCGCGTGGGCGCGGGTGAGGCCGTCGACGCCCTCGGCCGCGCCGGGATCAATGCGTGGGAGGTGGGCCGCCACACCAACCCCCGCGACCTCGCCGACTCCTCGGTGCTGCGCCTCAGCCCCCACGCCTACAACACCCGCAGCGAGATGGACCGGGCGCTCCAGGTTCTGTCGGACCTGTAGCGCTGCGCCGGCGTCGAAGGGGATGCCGGGGATCCGTCAGGCAGCCAGCCGACGGTGCCATGCCATCAGGGAGGCATCGGTGAGGCTTGCGATCTGATCCATGACCACCCGCTGGCGCTGGGCATCGCCGACCGCCTCGGACCACGCCGGGGCGAACCACGGCTCGAGGAGTTCGCCGTCGGACGCCACGAGTGCCGAGAACACCGAGGCGATCATCTGCCGCTGCTGCTCGTACTGGGCCTCGGCGCCCGGGCGCAGCATCACGTAGGTGGCGGCGACCGCCTTCATCACTGCGACCTCATTGCGGACCCCATCGGGCACGACCAGATCCGCATCGAAGCGATGCAGGGGCTCGTCTCCGTAGCGCTCACGCGTCGCCACCTGCGCCGCGAGGGAGAACCGGCCGATCAGCTCGCTGGTCATACGCTTCACCGCAGCCAATGCCGGGATCGTGGTGTCATACCGCGTGACCCAGAAGTCGAGCGCCTGGAGCCGGGCCAGCGCTGCCTCGAGCTCACCCGCGTCCGCCCCCGGCAGGTACCAGGCCAGGCAGCGCTCCACGACCCGCGCCCGCTCGTCGGCGGAGTGCAGCACCCTCGGGTCGAACCAGCCGAGCTGGATGGCGTCATCGATATCGTGGACGCTGTAGGCGACGTCATCGGCCCAGTCCATCACCTGTGCCTCGAGGCACGGGCGGTCCGCCGGAGCGTCCCGCCGGACCCAATCGAAGATGTCCCGGTCGTCGTCGTAGCAGCCGTACTTCCGACTGCCGGGGCGACGGTGCCAGGGATATTTCGCCGACGCGTCCAGGGCGGCCCGCGTGAGGTTCAGCCCGGCGGGCACCACCTTCGCCTCGAGGCGGGTCAGCACCCGGAAGGTCTGGGCATTGCCCTCGAACCCACCCGCCGCGGCACCGAGCCGATCGAGTTCCGCTTCGCCGTTGTGCCCGAACGGCGGATGTCCGAGGTCGTGCGCGAGTCCGGCGACGTCGACGATGTCGGGGTCGCAGCCGAGCGACCGCCCCAGTTCGCGGGCCACCTGAGCCACCTCGAGGGAATGGGTGAGTCGGGTCCGTGGCACGTCGGACTCCCCTGCCACGAACACCTGTGTCTTGCCGGCCAGTCGGCGCAGCGCACCGCAATGCAGCACCCGGGCCCGGTCGCGGGCGAAGGCGGACCGTTCAGGGTTCTTGGGTGACTCGGTGACGAACCGGGCAGCGTCGGCCTCCGAATAGGCGGCGATGGTCATGCCAGGTCGGAGGCGATGTGCCAGCGGTCCCACAGGTGGAATCGGATGAGTCCGGCGGACTCCCGCGCGACGTACTCCGGGGTCAACAGGGAGCCGTCCCCGTAGGCCGGTCCGCTGACATGCGCCTCGAAACCGAGGGCTTGGACGATGGCGGCGCTGCGGGCGAGGTGGGCACGGTCGCTCACGACGGTCACCTGGTCCCACCCCTGCCGGTCGGCCCGCGACGCCACTGCCGACATCGAGGTGAGGGTGTCCCGCCCCTTGGGAATCGCGAGGACGGCCTCAGCGGGGACACCGAGCCGTTCGAGATAGGCCTCACCCGCCTCGGCCTCCGTGGTGACGTCCCCCGGGATGGCTCCCCCGACGGTCACGATGACCGGGGCGACGCCCTGCCGGTAGAGCTCGGCGGCGTAGTCCAACCGGTTGGCGAGGACCGGAGACGGCTCACCCCAGTACTGCGAGGCGCCGAGGACGACGATGGCGTCGGTCTTGGTGTCGTCGTACTGCCTGGCCTGGGAGACGACCGTCCCGGCGGCCAACAACAGGACGAGGGCGATGACGCCGAGGAGGAACAGGAGGGTCCGCAGCACGGGGCGTCGGCGACGGGGCCGCCGCGCAGGCGCCGACGAGCGGCGGACGGCGGTGCTGGTCACGGACACCGTGTCATTGTGGACGAAAGGGCCGGTCCGACGAAAGACCGCGCGCCCGCGCGTTTACGGGATCCTGATGCTCAGCGCGTATCGGACGTCCCCTCGACGGCCGCCATCGCCGAGCGGCCGGCCTCCAGACGGGCGACGGGCACGCGGAACGGCGAGCAGGACACGTAGTCCAAGCCCGCCCGGTCGAAGAAGTGCACGCTGTCGGGGTCACCACCGTGCTCCCCGCACACCCCGAGACCCAGATCCGGTCGGACGAGCCTGCCCTCGGTGGCCGCCAGTTCCACGAGTCGGCCGACGCCGGCCTCATCGATCGACTCGAAGGGAGACACCCCGAAGACCCCGCGCTCCAGATAGGCGGAGAAGAAGTTGGCCTCGACGTCGTCGCGGCTGAAGCCCCA
>CAIWTL010000667.1 GCA_903915555.1 uncultured Micrococcales bacterium
ACCCGGGACGTAGACGACACCGGTTCGCGCCAGGGACTCCAGGACCCCGGTCCGGCCCCCCGGTCGTCCGGCGGCCAGCCATCCCGCGACGACATCAGTGACGCGGCCGACCGCCTCCTCACCATCCCCGAGCACGACCGCGTCGAGGAAGGGAGCCATCGGCTCGGGGTTGAACGCTGCGTGCCCGCCGGCGATCACCAGGGGGTCGCCGTCGGCGCGCTGTGCGCTGCGCACCGGGATCCCGGCCAGGTCCAGCAGGGTCAGCAGGTTGGTGTAGCCCAGTTCCGTGGCGAGGCTCACGCCGATGAGGTCGAAGTCAGCCAGGGAACGCTGGGAATCCACGGTGAAGGCCGGCAGGTCTGCCTCCCGAAGCACCGTCTCCATGTCGGGCCACACCGCATAGGCCCGTTCGGCCAGACAGTCGGGACGCTCGTTCAGGACCTCGTAGAGGATCTGGATGCCCTGGTTGGGGGCACCGACCTCGTAGGCATCCGGATACACGAGCGCCCAATGGACGGCGACGTCGGACCACGGCTTGGTGACCGAGTTGACCTCCCCGCCCACGTACTGGATGGGTTTGCCCACGCGCGCCAGGAGCGGCTCGAGTCGCGGGTACAGCGACGCACCGTTCATCAGGAACTCCTCGGGTCGTGGTCTATTGCCCATCCATCGAAGGGACTCCCCAAGATTAGGGGTCGAGCGGCGGGATGCCGAAACGACTGAACCCCAGAAGGACGGACGGACCACCCGGGTGCCTCAGCGGGAGGACCTCAGACGCACGAGTTGCAGCAACCCGATACCCAGCCACGCGGCGATCATCGACGACCCGCCGTAGGACACGAAGGGCAGCGTGACTCCGGTGACGGGCATGACCCCGAGGTTCATGCCGATGTTCTCGAACCCCTGGACCGCGAACCACGTGGCGACGCCGACGGCGATGAGCCGACCGAACATGTCCGGAGCGTCGAAGGCGATCCGCAGGGCCCGCCACACGAGCGTGGCCAGCAGCCCGATGACCAGTAGCCCCCCGACGAGACCCAGTTCCTCCGCCGCCACGGAGAACACGAAGTCGGAGTCGTTGACCGGGACGAACCCGCCCTGCGTCTGGGGTCCGTCCATGAAACCCCGGCCGACGACTCCCCCGGATCCCACGGCGATCCGCGCCTGCAGGGTATTGAGTCCCGCGCCGTAGGGGTCGGCAGTCGGGTCCAGGAACGACATGAGCCGCTGCATCTGGTAGTCGGCGAGGAGCCCGAGACCGACCGCCGCCACCGCGACCGCGACCGCGGCTGCGGCCAGCCCGACCAGCCAGCGCCACGACACCCCGGCCACGAGCATGACGACGGCGACGATGCCGGTCATGATCATCGCAGTGCCCGTGTCGTTGCCGATCAGGACGATGACGACGGGGATACCCGCCAGGGCGAGGGCTCGCACGACCACGCGATCGGGGACCAGCCCCGAACGATCCCCCACCGCGAGGGTCGAGGCGAGCGCGCAGATCAACGCCAGCTTCGCGAACTCACTGGGCTGCACGGTGAACCCCAGGGGCAGTTCGACCCACGCCCGCGCACCGGCGATGCTCACCCCCGCGGGGGTGAAGGGCAGCAGGAGCCCCAGCAGAGAGACGCCGTAGAGTGCGGGCGTCCAGGCCCGCAACGAGCGCGGTTCCACGCGTGTCACCGCGTAGGCGACCACGATCGCGAGCAGCGTCGCGACCGCCTGACGGCGAGCGGCTCCCGTACCGTCGCCGGCGCCGATCCCGGCGGAGGCGATGAGGACGCAACCGATCATGGACAGCGCGGCGGCGGCGAAGATCAGGACCCAGTCGAGGCGGGCGGCCTGCAGCCGGGTCTGCGCGGGGGGCGCGGGGCGGCGGGTCACGATACTCATCGCAGGGCCCCCTGCCGGTCCGGGAGGGTGTCCGGGGGTCCGGCGGCCGGGAAGGCCCTGGGCGTGCCGATCCCGAACAGGGCCTCGTAGATCGACCGCACCGCGGGCGCGGCCGTCTCGCCGCCGGCGCCACCGTTGGTGACCATCGCCACCACCGCGTACCGGGGCGCATCGGCGGGCGCGAACGAGGCGAACCAGGAGGTGGACGTCTCGCCCTCCACCTGCGCCGTTCCCGTCTTGCCGGCGACCGGGTAACGGTCCAGCGGGAATCCCGCGAAGGCGGCCGCCGCCGTGCCACCGGGACGCACGACGCCGGTCAGCGCGCGGCGCAGGAATGCCAGAGCGGACCGGTCGGGCAACGTGGTGACGGCCTGCGGACTGATCTCCCGCACGATCCCGCCGTCCGCGGCACGAAGGGCGCGTGCGACCGTCGGGCGCCACACCGTGCCCCCGTTCGCGATGGCGGCGTAGGCGCCTGCCATCTGCAAGGGTGACGTGGCCGTGAGGCCCTGCCCGATCGCCGCGTTGATGGCGTCGCCGGTGCGCCACAGCATCCCGGAGCGGCAGTTCTCCTTGTCGAGGGCGGTGTAGTAGTCGGCCCGGGCCGGATCCGTGCGGCGCAGCTCCGGATACCCGGCCTCGGCGGCGGCGCACCACTCGTCACGCCGCTCCTGCCACAGCTGGTACTTCTGGTCGGGGCTGGCGACCATGCCGGCCGCCTCGTCGGGCAGATCCACCCCGGCGGGTCGCCCGAGTCCGAGGTCGAGCGCGGCCCGGGCGATGGGATCGGTGACCCCGTCGCCCTGTCTCTCCCCACCACCCTGCCGCCACAGCCGATCGGCGGCGCGGTAGAACACCGTGTTGCACGACACCACGAGCGCCTGCCGCAGGCTCAGGGTGCCGTAGGCCTCGGATTCGTGGTTGGTGAACGTCCGCCCCCCCGAGGTGTAGGAACTGGGGCACTCGTAGCCTTCCCCGGTCGTGTAGCCGGCCCGAACCATGCCCAGCACGCTCACGGGCTTGAACACCGAGCCGGGCGGCGACGAGCCGACGGTCGCATAGGGCACGAGCGCGCCGCCGTCGGACAGTCGCTCATAGTCGCGCTGGGTGATTCCCCCGATCCACTGGGCCGGGCTGAAGTCCGGCTTGGACCCCATGGCCAGGACGCGGCCGGTGCGCACGTCGAGGACGACCGCGCCGGCCCGCGCGTCGGGATCACCGGCATACGCGAGCGCGGTCTGGAGGGCGGTGTCGACACGGGCCTGCAGCGGGGCGTTGATCGATGTGATGAGGTCGTGGCCCGGGACCGGGTCGACCAGCTGCTCCGTGCCGGTGACGTCCCCGGCGGCGTCGACGAGAAGTCGGCGTTCGCCGCCGCGGCCGCGCAGATCGGCGTCGTACTGCTCCTCCAGGCCGCCGCGGCCCATGAGATCCGCGGTCGTGAGGGTGTCATCCGCGGCCAGTTCGTCCGCGGACACGGCACCGAGGTAGCCGAGCAGATGACCGGCGGTCACACCGTCGGCCGGGTAGTTGCGGTGCACGACGCTGGTGAGGGTCACCCCCGGGTACCGATCGGGGGTGTCGGCGATGGGCAGGAGCGCAGCTCGGTCGTCGCCGAGCACGGCCACCCTCGATTGGGCGCTGCCGTCGTCACAGATGGGGCGGGGCGCGGCTCCCGGGGTGCCGCACGGCGTCAGGCGCTTGCGCAGGGCGCCGGCAGTCATTCCGAGGGCCCGCGCGGTGCGGCGCAGGACGTCGTCCCCGGCGTCCGGGAGATCCCGCAACGCGGATCGGTCGATCAGGACGCCGGTGGCCGCCGTGTTCGCCGCGAGCGCCCGGCCCGAGGAGTCGAGGATGAGGCCCCGGGGGGCGGGGTCCGGCACGACCCGGGTCCGGTTGTCCTCGGCGGCCTCGGCGAGGGCCGGTCCACGCACGACCGTCAGTTCCAGCAGCCGTCCGGCGAGGACGAGGAGCAGGGAGGCGAAGAGGATGGCCACCAGCAGCAGTCGCCGCCCGGAGGGGGCGTGGGGGCTCATCCGCCCACCGGGCCCAGGCGCCGGTGGCGACGTGAGCCACCCCCGGCCCGGCGGACGGTCGCCCCGATCGCGGGCACCAGTGGCAGGGCGACGACACCGGTCAGCAGGGCTCCGAGCAGGGCTGAGGGAAGGACGGCGGCCGGTGCCGGCGCCGACGCCGTCAGGACCGCGCTGATCGTCCACTGCATCACCGACGCGAGCGCCGCGAGACCGGCGACGAGTCCGAACCTCTCGAGCGGCGCCATGCCGCGCGGGTCGCGCACGCCCCCGGCGATGTAGGCCACCACCACGAGGGTGAGCGCACCGGCGCCGATCAGGCCATCGGACGGTGGCAGCACATCCATCGCGAGTCCGGTGACGAACCCGGCGACGACACCCGGCGTGCGACCACCCGCGAGCGCGACGGCGACCACCGCACAC
>CAIWTL010000668.1 GCA_903915555.1 uncultured Micrococcales bacterium
CGAACCCCGGTGAGCCGTCGGTCGGGTGAACCTCGGTCTTCCCGCCAGGACACCGGGGCTGGACCGGCCTAGGGTGCCAGCGTCCGGCGACCCACTCCTCGGGGATCGCCGGCAGAGGGACAGACGGAGGAACGGGCCATGGTCATCCGGCAGAAGGGCAGGGATGAACCGCGGCCGCCCACCATGGTCGACTCCCTCATCCCCGTTGTCGCTCTCATCATCTTCATCCTCGGCGCCGTCCTCCTCTACGGCGGTGACGCGATCGCCGGACCTGTTCAAGTCGCGATGTTCCTGGCCGCGATCATCGCCGGACTCGTCGCCTACAAGAACGGGCACTCGGTCGAGGGACTCTCCAAGGCTGCCGTGGACAGCGTGGCCACTGCGATGGGCGCGATCTTCATCCTGTTCGCCGTCGGGGCCCGCATCGGTACCTGGAACATGTCGGGGACGATCGCGACGATGACCCAGTGGGGTATCCAGATCCTGAGCCCCAACTGGTTCTACGTGACCGCGGTCGTCATCTGCGCAGTCATCGCGCTCGGGATCGGCAGCTCATGGACGGTGATGGGCACCATCGGTGTCGCCCTGATCGCCATCGCCGAAGCCCTCGGGCTCAGCGGTGCGATGGCGGCCGGGGCTGTGATCTCCGGCGCCTACTTCGGTGACAAGATGTCGCCCCTGTCCGAGACCACGAACCTCGCCCCCGCCGTCGCCGGGACCGACCTGTACTCACACATCCGCGCGATGATGGCCACCACCATCCCGTCGATCATCATCGCCCTCGTCATCTACGCCTTCATCGGGATGCGGACCCAGATCGACAGCGACGCGTTCAACGTCTCCACCGGGATCGAAGCGCTCGAGGACACGTTCTTCCTCGGCCTCATCCCCATGATTCCGCTGCTCGTCGTCGTCGTGATGGCGCTGCGCAAGTGGCCGCCGACGATCGCCATCATCGCGGGCGCCCTCGCCGGCGGTGTCATCGCCGCCTTCTTCCAGCCCGACGTGGTGCGAGCCTTCGTCGACGACCCCGACCTCGGAACGGTCGAGACGATGATCAAGGGCGTCTGGAGCGCGATGGCGACCGGCTTCGAGCCGAACACCGGCTACGAGGCTCTCGACGAGTTGCTCGCCGGCGGCGGCATGGAGAGCATGCTCAACACGATCTGGCTCATCATCGTCGCGCTGGCCTTCGGCGGGATCATGAACGAGGCGGGCTTCCTCGCCAAGCTGATCGAACCGCTCCGCAACCGCGCCAAGACTCCCCGCGGCACCCTGGTCGCGACCGGCACCACAGCTATCGGGATCAACGCCCTCGCTGCCGACCAGTACCTGGCGATCGTCCTCACCGGGAACGTCTTCAAACAGCAGTACGAGAAGGAGGGCATCGCCCCCCAGACCTTGTCCCGACAGATCGAAGACACCGCCACGGTGACGTCGGTCCTCATCCCCTGGAACAGCTGTGGTGCCTATGCCGCAGGTGTCCTCGGCATCGAGACCATCGCGTACTTCCCGTTCGCCTTCTTCAACTGGATCAACCGCTGGTGTCCTTCACCTACGCCCTGCTCGGCATCCAGATCAAGCGCGTGACCCCCGAGACGGAGTTCCCGCCCGCTCCCAAGGACGCCAACTTCTACGGGGTGTCCGGGCGCCACGCGGACGCTCTCCCCGATCGGGGTGACTACGCGATCTGAGTCGACCCGGCGGCGCTTCAGGAACGTGGCGACCGTGCCGAGATCACGGATATGAAACGTCCGTTATCACTTCGTGATCTTGTTCGGATCCGGTCTGATTCACGAAGGGCTGTTACCTCCCCGTTATCGAATCACTCCGCCAACTATCGGACGAGTCGTCGCAAGGGGGTGTCGGTTGTGTCGCAAATCGCTAGCGTGCCGCACGTGAACCGCAGGACACGCAAGGTGGCAGTCGCCCTCGCAGGCGCCGCAATGCTGCTCATCCCGACTCTGCCGGGCGCTTTGGCCGAGAGTCCGGTGACAGCCGCCGCCCCGGCCAAGAAGCGCACCGCCCCGACGACCTGTGTCGCCACCGCCGTCTCACCGGGCGCCGGCGCACGTGCCCGCTACGTCTGGAAGCGACTCGTCAACGCCGGCTACTCGACAGCCGCGGCCGCCGGAGTGGTCGGCTACCTCGACGAGGTCTCGGCAGTCGCCCCCCACGCCATCAGCCGTGCCAACAACCGTGTCGGCGTCGCCCAGTGGCCGGCCGATCGCTGGGCCGACTTCATCGCCATCACCGAGGAGAAGGGCCAGAACCGCTGGGACTTCAAGAAGCAGGTGAACTTCCTCCTCGACGAGATGGCCGGCGAGGCGACCGAGTTGAACAACGACAAGTTCAAGGTCCGGGTCAACCCCCGCAAGGCCGCCCGGGTCTTCAACCGCGACTACCTGCCGATCGGCACCGACCCCGCCGCGGTCAAGGAGGCCCTCGGGCTCAAGGCCGACGGCTGGTTCCGCATGCTGGGTTCCTCCCGGCTCAGCACCCAGAGCGATGCCGTCACCTACGGCGGCTCCACGCAGTGCGCACCTGCCGAGGTCGACCTCGACCGCTGTCCGATGGTTCCCGACTCGTTCAAGAAGTACTTCGCCAACAGCACCGGGTTCACGTGGGACGACATGAGCGCCAGCGCC
>CAIWTL010000669.1 GCA_903915555.1 uncultured Micrococcales bacterium
CCGCCTGGACGGTCTTGGACATCAGCCCGTCGAGTTCGCCGGCGATGGCCGCGGAGGCGGCATCGGCCTCCTCGGCGAAACTGTGGTTGCCTGTACCGCCGATGGCCAGTTCGGACAGGATCTGATCGTCATAGCCCACACCGATACCGATGGTGGAGGTGGTGATGGCCTGCGACGCGGCCTTGGCTCCCATGTCGCGGAACTTCGCGGGATCGACGATTCCGGCGTTGGCGTGCCCGTCGGACAGCAACACGATCGTCGCGCCACCGGGAGGGACCACGCGGCGGGCCTCCTGAAGGCCGCGGAGGTACCCCGACGACATGTCGGTCGACCCCCCTGGCCTCACGTCGAGGATCGCCTGCCGGATGCGGTCGCGCCCCAGAGTCTTGATGGTGGCGGCCGGCACCGCGACCTGCGCCCGGTCGTCGAAGACCACGAGACCGAACGAGTCCCGCTCGTCCAGTCGGTCGACCAGGTCGAGCAGGCCCCGCTTGGCGGCGGCCAGCGGCGCCCCGGACATGGAGCCGCTGCGATCGAGCACCACCACGGCGGCGTAGTCCGGACGCGTCGCGTCCGTGTCGCCGACGGGCGCCTCCAGGTCGAGCATGACGGTCACGATGTCGTCGTTCTCCAACGCGACGACATCGACGTCCAGGTGAGCGTTGACGTGCATGTGGTTCCCCCGTGGTCGAGTCTTCGTTCGGTCGGGATCACTGTCGCCCACGCCTCCGACACAAACCCCGCACGGCACCCTGCGATGCTCCCGACAGTTCGCGTGGCGACACGGGAGTGGCCATCGACAAACTCGCGTTGACCCGTTGCCCGCCCTTCGTCCGGCTTCCTACGTTGGACCGTGGGAGGGATGAATCGATGGCAACACTGACGAGAAGCAGCACGGTCGACGCCCCGGTGGAAGAGGTCTTCGCCTACGCCTTGGACATCGGGAAGTTCTGGGTCTGGGACGGAGTGGCTCTGACCGCCGTGGACGTCAAGCCCGGCGGCACGGGCACCACGGCCCGCATGTACACCCACTTCCTCGGCTTCCACATGGAGGGAACCGTGGAATACACCGAGGTCCAACCGGACCGCAGCATCACCGCCCAGGTCCGGTTCTTCGGCGAGAACCCCACGTGGCGCTTCTCCTTCGTCCCCGAGGACGGGAGCACGACCGTAATCGCGACCGGCGAGTGGCACGTGGGCGTCCCTGTGGTCGGTGACGCACTGGAGGGGATGATGGTCAAGGAGCACGAGGCCGGCCTCGAGGCCATGCTCGGACACCTCAAGCAGCAGGTGGAGACCAAGGTCAACGCCTGACAGCCCCTCTACCGCGGACGGTCATGAGTGAAGCTTCCGACCCAGCGCAGCAGGGTGTGCCTGTCAAAGGGCTTGTCCATGAACAGTGACGCGCCCGAGGTCCAGGCGGTCCACGGCAACGAGGTGTCCGCTTCGTGGCCATGCGCGGTGAGCATGATGATGGGCAGTCTGCTGCCCTCGTCCCGCAGCGTCATCAGCACCTGCAAGCCGGTCAGCCCCGGCATCTGGTGATCCAGGATCACCAGGTCAGGCTCAGACGTCCGAGCGGCCGCTAGGCCCGAGGGGCCGTCCACGGCGGTGACGACGGTGTAGCCGGCGGATGCCAGCATCGCCGACAGCAGCATCCTGATCTCCGGCAGGTCCTCCACGATCAAGATCGTCTTACCGACTCCTGGACCGGGGACGTCGTCGAAGTCGACCGCGACCTGACTGTCCCGGCCGGGACCGCGCGGCGACAGGTCCGGCTCAGGGACTCCCGTGAGGTGGTGGACGCGAGCGAGGAACTGGTTGAGGTCGAATCCATGTAGTTCGGCGAACTCCTGCAGGACCACCGGATCCGGGATGCCACTGACCAGTCGCAGGACCGGGACCGCTGGTCGATGTTGATCGGCCGGCCTGATCAGTTCCCGACCCGAGACGCTTTGGGCGATCTGAGCGTCGATGATGATCAGATCGGGCACGAACTGCCGGGCCGCCTGCAACGCCTGTGCTGCGTCGGTAGCCCCATGGACCACGAAGCGGTCTTCGGCGGCCAAGACATCCGCGATCAATTGCCGTACGACAGGATCGTCGTCCACCACGAGAATGGTCTTACCGAGAGCCATGGCTCACCCCGTTACTCCGCATCCCCTGTCGAACGGGTCGGTACCTCCGATCGCGATCTTCACCCCCACCACCAACTCATGACGCGATCTTGAGAGACGTGACCAATTCATGAGTTAGTGCCTGTGGTGGGGCGGTCGTTGACCTTTCGACAGGCTCAGGGACCTGAGGTGTAGTGCGCTGTGGCGCCGCTCACGTCCCTGATGCGGTGGATACCGGGGTGTAGGGGAAGGTCGGGTCTCCGAATGGTTGGCTCGAGAGGCCTCCGGTCAGTTGTGCGGTCCACGGAGTGTCCAATCTGGCGGAGTCGAACCTCACGATCCCGTCGCCGGTGTCATAGACGTAGAAGTGGGTGCCGGTGTCTCCGTCGGCGGTGCCCAACGAGATGACGCATAGGGGGGATTCATACTCCGTCGCGGACCCGGTGTCCCACAGGGCTGTCCCGTTCGGGTCATAGACCACGAGGTTGCAGTCGCGTTGCAGCGCCAAAGTCGCCCCTTGACCGTTGACGCCATCCGGCCCGGTGTTGCTGGCGAGGATCACGCTGTTGTCCGGGGCGTAGTAGACGAGGTTGCCGTCAGACTGCCACCGCAGGACGTACCCGTCATCGGACTGCGCGATGACGCCGGCGTTTGCCAACGACCAGGTCTGGTTGGGCTGGAAACCCGTGCCCCACCCGGGTTGGAGCCACAGGGTGTTGTCCGTGCTGTTCGGGTAGCCGAGATCTATCGAACCGACAGGATCCAAGTCGGCCTGGATGACGGTCTCCCAGTAACTGGGGAAGCTGGCAATCTTGTCGTAGCCGCAGGTCCACGTCGTGCCATCGAACGGGGTGTCGAAGTCCGCGGTACTGAAGTCCCACTGTCCGGGTACGCCGTCACCCGGTTGCCAGAGCCGTCCGGTCGGACGGTCACCACCGAAGATGTTGTCATCGGGGCCGCTTTGTGGTGCGGGGTATTCCTGCCCGGCGGGTGCCCAACGGGCCTGCTCCACCATGGTCGCCAGATACAGCCGCCAGTTGACTTCCATCATCACGTACGACCAGTTGCCCGGCGTGGGATTGGGAACCTTGGGGATCTGGACGTCCAGATTGAACGAGTAGTCACTGCAGCCGTCCGTGACCCCACCGGGCGCCATGATGGCCCGGCCCATGGGGCTGATCCCGGGTTGCACGGTCACAGAGATGGTGTCGTAGGTCGACGAGGCATCGTACGGATCGGAACCCAGTTGGGTCTGCCCGCTCGTCGGCGTGATGGTGACCTCATCCTGCTGCCGTGAGTACCCGTTCAACTCGTCAACGCCATAGACCGCCTCCATCACATCCACATCATTGGCATCCAGCCCCGCCCATCCCATCTGGGCGTAGCTGAACCCGGATGGACTGCTGCCCATGGTCTCCAGGAACATCTGCGAGGTGTACTCCCAGGTGTTGGGCGTGGAGTTCACCGGGACGGAGATCTGCTGCACCGGTTGTGGTGCCGGTTCGTCGCTGACGAGGAACGATGCGTCGATGGTGAGGGTCTTGCTCATGCTCCAGCTGTGTTTGAACTTCCAGAAGCCCACGGTGATCTTGCCGCTGAGGGTGACCGAGATATCGGCGTCGCCCTTGCTGTAGGCCACTGCGACACTGCCTTCCAGTGACCCCACGTACCAGTCGACCTTGACGCCGACTTCCGCAGCCACGGACTGGATCGCGCCGTCGTAGTAGTCCAGCGAGGCGCTCGCGCTGGTACTGATGATCAAGAAGTGGAGCTTCCCGGAAATCGCGATGTCCAGGTTGCTGACGCCCTCGTACGACCGGTTGAACGCCGCATCGAAATGGAACGTGGCCCCGGCGTCGAACACGCCGAGCACGTTCAGGTCGGTACTTGCGGTCAGCTCGAGATCGATCGGGGGGTCATTCGGCCCGGGGAACAGATTCGCATTGAACTTGCCGCTCACGTCGATGTTCGTTGCACCCCAGATGTTCGCCCCGCCTGAGAACGACATGTTGTACTCGCCCTCATAGGGCACGATCTCGATATTCAGGTTGGTGTCGTTGATCCTCATCCCCGCGAGGTTGAAACCGTCGACGGTGGCCTGGGCGACCAGCGAACCGAAGATGCCGCTTTGGTAGGCGGCGTGGATGTACACACCGACCCCGAAGATGGTGCCGTCGAAGTCGATGACGATGTTCCCGTTCATCTGGACGTTGCCGAACGTGCACATGCCGTCGGAGACCGCGAGCCGGACGAACGACGCGTCAACGATGTCCCCCCAGGTGAGCGCCGCGATGTTGGGGGTGTTCGCGCTGCCGATGGCGAAGCCGAAGCAGTTCCCGAACTGCTCACCGGCGGAGAATGCCAGCGTCACCTGGGCGCCGGGCTGGATGCCGGTGTACTTCTCCACCTGTGCCGGGAACGAGACACTTCCGGCGAAAGCGATCCCGGAGTTCAGCAGTTCGTCGAATCCGATGTCCAGCGCCGCATTCAGGCCGTAGAGCGTGAACCCTTCCCAGCCGAACGCGTTCTGGACGGGCTGGGTGTTCGTGGTCTGGGCCGTGATGGCAAGGTAGCCACCGGTGTCGTCCTGGCCGAGACCGATGCCGAATGACATGTCGACGACTGAGGCGGCGAGCACGCCGCCACTATTCGGTGTGGACAGCTTGCCTGCCGCGACCAACATGAACTGGTCGCGTTGGTCCTCCTTCTTCGAGGTGCTGGAGAACTGGACTCCCACCTGAGTGAGCGCAACGCTGGTCTCACCTGGGTCCTGGCATTTTCCGTAGAGACAGACATCGACGTTGATCGCGCCACTGATGGTCCAGCCCGCGAACCCGTCGGTGAGTTCCTTGTTGACCTTCTCGATCTCCACCGAGATGGACTTGACGTCATTGTCGAACCATTGCTGGACCTCGGTCGGCAGGGTCCACTCGCCCAGGAGGGTCAAGGTGTCGGCTGGGATGACGCCCACAGATCCGGGCGGACTCAGCGGGAAGCTGGCCCACATGACCTCGACGCTGACTCCCAGCTCCGAGGCGAAGGTCCCGGCTGTGGCGAAATCGCCGGTGAAGCACATGGCTTCGGACACTGTCTCGTTCGAGTGGAAGGCCACAAACCCGTTGATGTCGACATCGACGGCCTCGCCGAAGTCCAGCGTGGAGGTTACTCCGATGAGGGTGCCGGTGTAGGGCAGGTCCGAGGCGGGATCACACACCGAACCCGCCAATGTCTTGTCCAGGTCCGCGCGGTCAGCGAACAGCAACTTGACGTTGGTGAGTTTGAACCAGTCGTTCTCGTAGGCCTGCCCCTGCGGCCCCTGGACGTACACCGTGGCATCGAACTGCCCGGTGGCCAGGTCGACATCGATGGTCGGGTACACGTCCACGGTGGTCACGTCATTGAACAGCTTCCCCCAGTCCACTGAACCGGCGACGTCGAGCTGCAGGGTGGCGGCGGTGGGATCACAGTCA
>CAIWTL010000670.1 GCA_903915555.1 uncultured Micrococcales bacterium
CTCGTCGACGAACAGTGGGACGACGAGGACGACCGCGTCGCTGGCCGCGACGGCGGACGCCGTGTCGGTGGTGGCGCTCAGCCGGCCGTCGCCCACGACCTCCGCGAGGTACTCGGCCAGGTGCGCCTCGCCCGGGAACGGCTCGCGTCCGGCGTTCACGAGGTCGACGGTGCGCTGGTCGATGTCGGCGCCGACCACGGTGTGGCCCGATCGCGCGAACTGGACGGCCAACGGCAGTCCGATCTTCCCGAGCGCAACGACAGTGATCCGCATGGTGGCCAGACTATGCCTCGCCGCCGGCCGGCCATGAGGGCCCACGCCGTCAGTCCGTCAGGGCGTCGGCCACCCGCCGCGCCGCGTCACCGTCCCCGTAGGCGCCCCGCGGGATGCCTGACTCCGGTGTGCCGGGGTGCGCCCATCGTTCGGGAGACGACACGTCGGGATCGAGGCGGTTCCACCCTTCGGCCACGGTCTCCGGCCACTCTGTCTCGGTGCGCAGTGTCGTGCAGGGCGTGCCCAGCAGGTAGGCCTCCTTCTGCAGACCGCCGCTGTCGGTGACCACCGCGGCGGCTCCCCGCACCGCGGCCACCATGTCCGGGTACCCGTACGGGGCGACGGTGCGCAGCGAGCCCCCGGTCAGGGCGATGCCGGCCGCTTCGCAGCGGGCGACCAGCCTCGGGTGAGCCGTCAGGACGACCGGGATCGGCTGTGACCGCAGACCGGTGACGATGGTCTCCAGTCTGCTCCGGTCGTCGGTGTTCTCGGCGCGGTGGATCGTCGCGACGATGTAGCCGTCGTCCGGATCGACGTCGTCGGGCAGCGCCGCGGGTCCGACGCCACGTGCCACCCGTAGGCACACGTCCGTCATCACGTCCCCCACGACAAGCGTCCGGTCGGCCAGCCCCTCGCGCTCCAGGTTCTCCCGGGCCAGTCGGGTCGGGGCGAGCAGCAGGTCGGAGGCATGATCGGTCAGGACGCGGTTGACCTCTTCGGGCATGCGTCGGTTGAAGGAACGCAGACCGGCTTCGAGGTGCGCCAGGGGGAGATGCAGTTTCGCTGCGACCACCGCGGCAGCGAGGGTCGAGTTGGTGTCGCCGTACACCAGCACCCAGTCGGGCCGCTGCTCGGCGAGCACCGGTTCCAGGCGGATCATCATCTCCCCGGTCTGCGCGCCATGGCCCCCCGAGCCCACCGCGAGGTTGTGGTCGGGTGTCGGGATCTCCAACTCGTCGAAGAAGGCGTCCGACATCCGCTCGTCGTAGTGCTGCCCGGTGTGGACGATCCGGTGGTCGACTCCGGCGGCGGCGAATGCCTGAGCCACGGGTGCGAGCTTGACGAACTGGGGTCGCGCGCCGACGACGCTCGTGACGATCACGGTCGTGAGGGTACAGCGAGTCCCATGGCCCCGATGATGGCCTGCGCGGAGCGCCGGCCGTCGTGATGCTCCCGGACGAAGCCGGGACCAGCGTGGGCCAGGGTGTGACGTCGCTCGGGGTCGGCGGCCAGGGCACGGATCGCCGCTTCGATGGTGTCGGGGTCCACCGGCACGAGAGGGATGTCCGTCCCGTAGGCCGTCAGGGCCTCCGGTCCTGGATCGGTGACGACGGGGAGACCGCTGGCCATCGCCTCGAGAGCTGCCACGCCGAGGATCCCCATTCCCAGCTGGTCGACGAAGATGTCCGCCCCACGCATCAGCTCGGGCACCCGGTCGTGGGGGACGCCGGTTGCCCGGCGGTAACGGATGACTCCCTCAGCAGCCAGTTGCTGGAGCACGGGGTCGATGAAGTGGGATCCCTTGAACACGGACTTCGAGGGCAGGTGCAGGACCACGGGTGGTCCGGCGTCGGGATCGGGATCGGTATCGGGGGTGGCCGGCCGGAACCGTTCGACGTCGATGACGACCGGCACCCACACTGCGCCCGGGTGCTGCTGGACGAGATCCGGTGTGCTGACCATGACCGGGCCGCTCCACGCCGCCAGGAGTTCGTGGGTCTTGCGCACCCGGGTCGTCTGCTCCCTCGTCAGGTCCGCGAACTCCCGCAGCCGGAACGGCGACCAGGGGTGGGTCCTCGCGTGGATATCGGGCCGCCGCACATCCGAGCCGTGGAACATCAACCCGACCGAGTGGCCCGCTGACGCGAGCGCCTCGGCTTCTCTGAACCCGGCTCGCCTGCCGGTGACGCCCCCTGGCTCCGGGGCGGCCAGGGCCTGCGCCGATTCCAGGATGATCACGGGGTGGGGCAGCACCTCCCGCAGCATCACCTGGACGCGGCGCTGCAGGTCCTTGA
>CAIWTL010000671.1 GCA_903915555.1 uncultured Micrococcales bacterium
TCGGAGAAGCCGCCGTGAGCGTCGGGTCGCTCGGCGCCTCCTTCCCCGGAATGTGGTGACTGGCCCATCTGCGAAAGGTAGCGCGTGCGACGAATGTCACGCGTCGCTGAGCGAATGAATCCCTGTTGTCGCCCACACTGGAACAGGTGAGCAAGCTCCCGCAGCGCGGACTCTCAGGGGAGGAACGGCATGGTCATTGTGGATCTGCTCGGTTGGATGGTTTTCTTTCTGCTCGTCGTCGGCGCGACCTGGGCAGGGTGGCGCGTGTGGGGCGACGTGCGGCAGGAGCCGGCCCGAACCCACGAGCGCATACCCGATGGTCAGAGCGAGAGGGACGACGTCACGACGCCCTGACCCCCGAGATGTTCACCTGACATTCATCGGGCCGTGCCCGGCATGTGGGGGGAACGGAGCATGGGGACCCTAGTTTCCACGCATGGCTCGCGGAACATCGGATATTCACCTGTGTCCCGTGGAACTCGTGAGGCCGGTAGTGGCGTGCCTGCCCCGGGCGGCCGCTGCACTCGACGCCCTTGTGGCTGCTGATCCTGATCGGCGGACGGCCCACTACGAACGGGTGACCGCTGTTGCGGTGGAGGTCGAGTCCGCTCGCGTGGCCGCGATGGCGGATCTGTCCCGGGTCAGACCCACCCGTCGCGCCCGCGCTGTGCGGCTGTGTCAATCGGTATCGCTGTTGGTCGGCATCATGGTGGCGACGGCGCGAGTGGCTGCGGAGGGGATCAACACTGCGGTCTCTGCCGATACGGCTGCTCGATCGGGCGAGGTGCTGCGGCTGTGTGACGAGTCGATGCTGCTGGTCCTCCCCACCCAGCGTGTCCGTCGCTCTTCCGAGGAGACGGCGTGGGAGCAGGGACGGCTGCATCAGTTGGACTCGCTCGTCGCAGAGATCTCGGCGGTCCTGGACGGCTTGATGGTGGACCTCGTCCGCATGGCGGCTGCTGAGGTCCGCTGACCTGGATCGGACATTGCGGGTGCGGGGGCCGCGTGCCTGGCAGACTCGACGTCGTGTTCGACCTCGTCAACGGGCTGCCGCTCCATCCGCTCGTTGTTCACGCGGTGGTCGTTCTGATCCCCCTGGTCCTGGTAGGAGTGGTCCTGATGCTGGTGAGGCGCCGTTGGCGGCGCACTCTCGGTTGGTGGCTGGTGCTGCTGTCGGCGGTCCTCGTCCCCCTTTCCTGGCTGGCCGAGGAGTCCGGGGGAGCGCTGGCGGAGCGTGTGGGTGACCCGGAGTTCCATGCGGAGCTGGGGGAGACGATGCCGCTCGTCTCCGGTGTGCTGTTCCTCGCCGTCCTGGTGTTCGTGGTGGTGGACCGACTGCTCGACCGGGGCACCGTCGACGCTGGTCCCGGCACGTCGGGCTGGGTGGTGGCGGTCGGGCTGGTGGCCGTCGTCATCGCTGGAGCGGCCACGGTGCAGGTCTTCCGGGTGGGTGAGTCGGGAGCTGCCGCGGTGTGGCAGGACCAGGTGTGAGATGCCGGCATCACGTCCGGCTTCGAGGCTCGCGTGATGTCACGAGGCGACCCCGGGTGACGGGGAGTTCCGTGATGTCGTCGGCTGCTGGGGGCTGTACCCGCGCGGCCCAGGCGCCGTAGCGTGCGGCCAATGGTCCAGCGGAGAACCCGTGAGCGAACACACTGAGTCCCACAGTCACGGCGATCGTTCCGACGACGTCGGGGATGACACCGGCTTCCGGACCCAGTTCCTCCAGCGCCAGCAACGCGAAGATCACGGATGCCAGCCCCCGTGGGCCGAACCAACCGATGAACCCCACGGTGGGTGCCTTGAGGCCCGTGCCCGACAGCGCCAGGGCCACGGGAAGCATCCGCAGGACCGTGATCGCCAAGATGGCGGCCACGATCCACTGCCAGCGCACGCCCACGGCGAAGACGTCGAGGATCAGCCCACCGGCGATGAACCACACCCCAAGGCTCAACAGATCCGCGATTGTCTGCAGCAACGTGCTGGTCCCTCCGGACACCGCCTCCCCGCCGGAGGCTCCTCCGAAGACGAGTCCGCCCACGAAGGCGGCGATGAACACGTTTCCGCCGGTCACCGTCGCCAGGCCCATGACCAGGAGGGGAGCCATCAGCATCATGACCTGACGGCCCTCCCGATCGCTCCAGCCCCTGGCCGACGACCAGTGCATCAGTCGCCCGGCGAGGAGCCCGACCGAGATCGCCACCGCGGCGGCGATGGCCACGGGAACCACGCCGACAGCGAAAACCGACTCCTCGGAGCCCGGGACCGGGTTGGGGTCGAGTTGTGCCAGGGCGATCAGCACGATCGGCGTGGCCAGTCCGTCGTTGAGTCCGCTTTCGACGTTGAGGGCTCGCCGCACCCGGCCCGGGACGACCGGGTTGAGCACGGTGGGCGCCCCCAGGCCGGCGTCGGTGGGAGTGATCGACGCCGCCAGCAGCAGCGCACCCCACAGTCCCAACGCGGGCATCAGCACCCAGGTCGCGCCGGTGGTGAGAGCGATGGCGACAGGGAATCCGATGACGAGCAGTCGCAGGGGGAGGCGGTAGTCGTGGGCGAGGTCGGCCAGGCGCACCGTGGCCGCATCGTGGAACAGGACGAGGACGAGGACGACCTCGGCCAGCAGATGGACGGCCCCATTGTCGATATCGACGTGCGGCGCGACGCCGAACACGATGACTCCGGCCAACACGGCGAGCATCGGTGCGGACAGGTTCCAGGCGGCAGTCCTGCGGCCGAAGGCGCCGTACAGCAGGACGAGTGCTGACAACAGGACGAGGGCGTAGTCGGCCACGCTCCGGAGTCTAGAGGCCGTCGGTCGACCGCATATCTGCCCCGGGCGGGGCGGATATGCGGTGGTACGGGTCATTTCCGGGGTTGCGGGGCGGATTTGTGGTCGGTCGCTGCTCCGGGTCGGCCGGGGCTCGGTCGGGGGTTGTCGCCGGATGGGTCTGTGGGTTTGTGTCGGACCCCTTTGGTGGAATGGGTCATGGCCCGGAAGTCACGTGCGAAGTCGGCGCGGTCGACGTTGCGTGGTTCGGCGGCGCGGGCTGCCACGGCGTGTGATTCCCGGGTACGTCAGGTGGATCTGGATCCTCGGATCGGGTTCGCGTTCCCGTCGCCGGCCGCTATCA
>CAIWTL010000672.1 GCA_903915555.1 uncultured Micrococcales bacterium
CCGCCAACTGCTCGGGATCGGCATCCGGAGCCACCTCAGCACCGGCCACGACCATCGTGACCTCACCGAGCACGTCGGACTGCGCCCACTCGAGCAACTCGGCGACGGTGCCGCGCCGGACCTCCTCGTGGATCTTCGTGAGTTCCCGGCAGACGACCGCCTCGCGGTCGCCCCACACCGCCAGGAGGTCGGCGAGGGTGGCGGCGAGGCGGCGGGGGGACTCGAAGAAGACCGTCGGACGTCGATCCGGGGCCAGTTCCGCCAGCCGGCGGTTCCGCTCACCGGCCTTGCGGGGCAGGAAGCCTTCGAAGCAGAACGGCCCCGAGCCCAGCCCCGACACCGCCATCGCGGTCTCGACCGCGGAGGGGCCGGGGACGGCGGTGACCCGGATGCCCCGTTCGGCGCAGCGGCGGACCAGTCGGGCCCCGGGGTCGCTGATCGTCGGCATCCCCGCATCCGACACCAGCAGGACGTCATGGCCGCTGATGAGCCGGTCGACCAACTCGTCGGTGCGCCTGGCCTCATTGCCGTCGAACAGCGACACGATGCGGGCGTGCAGGGGGATCTCGAGGGCGTCGGCGAGACGGCGCACCCGGCGGGTGTCCTCGGCGGCGATCCACTGGGCGCGCGCGAGGATCGCACGCAGGCGGTCGGAGGCGTCGTGCGCGTTGCCGATCGGCGTGGCAGCGACGGTGAGGATGCCGAACACACCGTCATCCTGGCATGCGGGCACGGCACCCGGGTCGCGACGTACGAGTGGGTCCCGGCGGGATCCACCGGTCCCGCGGGGACCCGCGGTTCAGCCCCGATCAGTCGGGGGATCGGTGGATCCGGGCTTAGTCTGTCCCGGTGACGGTGGACGCGCCCCCAACGCCTGTGGCGACTACCGCCCGACAGGCGGAGCCGAGACGACGAGTCCGCCTGACCGGCCGGTGGCTCGGTCCGCTGGCCGTGACCGCACTCGGGGGTGTCCTGCGGTTCCAGGACCTGGGCCGGCCCCACGCCTTCGTCTTCGACGAGACCTACTACGCCAAGGACGGCCTGTCCTTGCTCGAGTTCGGCTACGAGCAGGGATTCGTGAAGAAGGCCAACGACCTCATCCTGGCCGGGAACGGCACGATCGACCCCGACTGGTTCACCGGCGAAGCGTCCTACATCGTGCACCCGCCTGTCGGGAAGTGGCTCATCGCCGGCGGTGAGGCCGTCTTCGGCGCCACACCGTTCGGCTGGCGGTTCGCCGTCGCCCTGTTCGGGACTCTGACCATCCTCGTCCTGGCCCGCGCTGTGCTGCGGCTGACGGGAAGCGCCGTGTGGGCGACGGTGGCCGGCCTGCTCCTGGCCATCGACGGCGTGGCCATCGTGATGAGCCGAACCGCTGTTCTCGACGGATTCCTCACTTTCTTCGTGGTGCTGGCCTTCGCTCTGCTACTGATCGATCGGGACTGGGCCCGCTCCGGTCGGACGCCGGGGTCCTGGTGGCGGCCATGGCGCCTGCTGGCGGCCGTCTCCCTCGGTCTCGCGTGTGGCGTCAAGTGGAGCGGCCTGTGGTTCGTGGCCGCATTCCTGGTCATGACCGTGCTGTGGGATGCCGCGCGGCGGCATCGGGAGGGCCGCTCGTGGCTGTGGTCCGTCGTGGGTGACGCCGTCCCGACGGCGATCACGATGCTCGGCATCATCGTCGTCGTCTACCTCGCCACGTGGTGGGGCTGGTTCGCCTCCGACTCGGCCTGGGACCGCAATCTCGACCCCACCGGCGGTCCCGTGGCAGCCCTGCGTTCACTCGGGGACTACCACTCCCAGATGTGGGGCTTCCACAACAACCTGTCCAGCGAGCATTCCTCCCAGTCCTCGGCGTTCGGGTGGCTCGTGCAGGCCCGGCCCACGTCGTTCTTCTATGAGGGGACGGCCACCGACTGCGCCTCCGGGCGATGCTCCGAGGCGGTGACGGCTCTCGGCAACCCCCTCATCTGGTGGGCAGGCTGCCTCGCCCTGCTCCACCAGTTGTGGCGCTGGGTCGCGCGGCGCGACTGGCGCTCGGGAGCCGTGCTCGCGGGCGTGGCCGCCGGATGGCTGCCGTGGCTGCTCTTCCCCGACCGCACGATCTTCGCGTTCTACTCAGTGGTGGTCGTGCCGTTCGTCGTAGCCGCCCTGACCCTCTCGCTCAGCGAGTTCGTGCGTCCGGACAGGCACGCCCTGGTCCACGAGAGACGCCGCGTCGTGGGGGTCGCCGCGTTCCTGCTCGCCTGCATCGCGCTGTCGGCGTTCTTCTACCCGGTGTGGTCCGCCGAACTGATCGACTACGACGCTTGGAGCGCGCGGATGTGGCTGCCCACCTGGGTCTGAGGCCGCGGCGTACCCTGGAACGGTGACCCAGCCGGCATCCCCACCCTCTCTCGTGGGTCGCGGATGGCTGGCCCTCGCGGGGGCCGGGATCGCGTTGCTGGGACTCCTGCTCGGACTGTGGCTGGGCGGGTCGGCCTACGCACCCCCGGCCGACGGCCTGCCCGACGCGGGCGCGGTCGTGGGCTGGGGTCTGCCGGTGAGCAGGCTGATGACGACCATCGCCGCGACGGTGACCCTGGGCATGCTGGTGACGGCGGCTTTCCTCATGCCCGGCGCCGACCGCACCCTCGTGTCCCGCCCGGGACGTCGCGACCTCGTACTCGCCGCGGGGTGGGCGATGGTGTGGGCCCTGTCGTCGCTCACCACCCTCGCGTTCACCCACGCGACCGTGGTCGGCCAACCGCTGCTCGAGGCACTGCGCCCCGAGGTCTTCTTCACCTACGCGCTCGAGATCCCGCAGAACGTCGCCTACCTGGTGTCGGCCATCCTCGCCCTCGTGATCGCGGCGGGAGCGGCCCTGTGTGTCAGGTCGGGATCGGCCGCCATCCTCTTCGGGGTCGCCTCGGTCGCCGTGGTGTCCGTTCCGCTGACCGCCCACGGCACGTCGCTGGGAGACCACTCGTTGGCCCTCACCGCGGGTGCGCTGCACGGCTGGGCGGCGGCCGTCTGGGTGGGAGGGTTGATCGCCGTCACACGCCACGCGCTGCGCCGCGACCCCGGATTCCCGGAGGCCGTCCGCCGGTTCTCGGTGCTCGCCACGGCGGCCGTCGTCCTCCTGGCCCTCTCCGGGATCGCCAACGCCTACACGCGGCTGGAACAGCCGTCCGAACTGTTCACGACGCCCTACGGCGTGCTCGTACTGCTCAAGGTGGCCCTGTTGGCCGTGCTCGCGGTCGTCGCCCTCCAGTCCCGCCGCCGCGTGTCCTCGGGCGGGTCCATCGTGCCGTGGCTCGTGTCCGAGATCGTCCTGTTGGCCGTCACCATCGGCGTGGCCATCAGCCTGACGGTCACCGCCTACCCGCGGCAGTCGGTTCCCCTCGCGTCCCCGGGTGAGGAACTGCTCGGCTACCCCTTCCCGCCTCCGCCCGACGCATCGGGCATCATCCTGGGCTGGTACCCCGACGCGGCGTTCCTGGTGCTGGCCGCCCTGTTGGCGGGCGGCTACGGCTGGGGGGTCTGGCGCTGTCGGCGGCGCGGGATCCACTGGTCCTGGGGGCGGACGATCTCCTGGGGCACCGGTGTCCTGCTTCTCGTGTGGGCGACTTCTTTCGGGATCTCGGGATACGCGAAGGTGTCCGTCGAGTGGCACATGTTGCAGCACATGATGATGTCGATGCTGGTCCCGATCATGCTGGTGCTCGGCATGCCCGCGACTCTGGCGTTGCGCGCGTTCCGGCCCGCTCAGGGCCCGGACAAGGGACCGCGCGAGTGGGTGCTGTGGGGACTCCACTCCCCCGTCTCGTCGTTCGTCACCCACCCGGTCTACGTCCTGCTGGTCGGAACCGTGGGCCTCTTCGGCCTGTACTTCACCCCCCTGTTCGGATATGCGATGGGCTCCCACATCGGCCATGTGTTGATGGGGCTGCACTTCCTCCTGGCGGGCTTCCTCTTCTACTGGGTGGTCCTCGGGCTCGACCCGGGCCCGCGCACGGTCCCGCCCTGGGCACGGCTGATCCTGCTGCTCGTCTTCGTCTCGCTGCACGCCTTCTTCGCCGTGGCCATCATGATGTCCACACAGCCGCTGGGAGCCGAATGGTTCGGGCTCGTGCAGCCTCCCTGGATCACCGACACCCTGCAGGACACGGTCGACGCCGGCGGTGTCGCGTGGGCGATCGGGGAACTGCCCGCTCTCATCGTGATGGTGGTCGTTGCGGTCCAATGGGCGCGCAGCGACGAGCGCGAAGCTCGACGTAGGGATCGACGGGCGGATCGGGCCGGAGATGCCGAACTCGACGCCTACAACGAGCGGCTGGCCGCCCTCGCCCGGCGCGACCGGACCGCCAGCGGTCAGGACACGCGCACCTGACCGGTCGTCCGGTCGATGAGCGACACCCATGTCCGGCCCGGTGGGACCGACACCACCAATCCCGATTCCGTGGTGAACCGGAACGGACTGGTCGGCGTCCGCTTCTGCCACAGGATCTGGTGGGCCTGCCCCTCGGCGAACAGGTAGCCGGAACCCCGACCGCTGGTGATGATCTCCGGGATCGGGGAGCCCGCCGCGTCACGCTGCCCGGTGTCCACGCTCCGGACGTCCAGCGCGAGCAGCGTCCGAGGACGGAACGGCACGTCCGCCTGCTCCCAGTACCCGCGACTGTTCCACCGCCAGATCTCCGACCGACTCGGGGAGAAGACGATGCCCACCCTGGAGACCTTGCGGCCGGGGGCGAGTTTGGTGACGCCGAAGTCGAAATAGGGCTGGGAAGGTTCCGGACCCAACTCCGAACCACCCAACTCCGACAGGTCCGCGAACACGTTGTACGGAGCGGCGCGCCCTGGGTCACGGCTGAGACCACGCGCACCCTCGGTGATCAGGGGGATACCGGCCTTCTCGTAGGCAGCGAGCCCCTCCGGTGAGCCACCGCTGGCCACCACCGTGGCCGACACGGGCATGACAAGTCCCACGTCACTGGCGCGGATGGAGCGCACCGGCCCGACGCGTTCGGCCATCCGGGACTCGAAGAACGCGGCGAGACGGGTCAGACCGCCCTCGACGGGCTCCTCGATCACGAGATCGGCTTCCCCGACGCCGACCTGCGGCCGGGCCGCGAGCGTGTTGTCGACCTTCACCACCACGACGGGACGCGGCTTCCAGCCCTCGGGGGCAGGGGTCCCTGTCATCGAATACAGGGTCGGGGGAGCCGTGGTGACGCTGGGCGACGGCGCGACCGGCGCGGTCGAGGTGTCGGCCTGCGCGCAGGCAGCCAGGACGAGGGCGAACACGGGGAGCGCCAACAACGGCTTGATGGTGATCATCTGGTGGAGCTGAGGGGATTCGAACCCCTGGCCTTCTCATTGCGAACGAGACGCGCTACCAACTGCGCCACAGCCCCTGGAATGCCCCCCAGGATACCTGGCTACTCGTTGACGGCGCGACGGTAGTACCGCTCCCGGTAGTTGGCCAGTTCGTCGACCTGCTCGTCCACCTCGGGCTCGACTGCCGCGAATTCCCGCTCGAACTGCTCCTGCAGTTGGGGGGACTGCTGGGCGCGGGCCTGCTCGACCATGTCGGCACCCGTCCACCCGCGGTCGGTGAGGTCGATA
>CAIWTL010000673.1 GCA_903915555.1 uncultured Micrococcales bacterium
ACGCCGGCTCCAACGAGCCCACCCAACTGCGCATCTACGACAAGTGCCTCGATGTGCAGGACGGCGTATCCAACGGACACCACCTCATCCTGTGGGACTGCCATGGCGGCACCAACCAACAGTTCTACCCCAACATTCCCCCTCCTGCGCCGGCTCAGTGCGCTGCGGCGACCGCCCGACAGTTCGGAGTCACCGCAGAGCGCAAGCGCAAGCCGGTGCCCTGCCTTGCCGATGTCAACGTGCTGTATCGACCCCAGGGGGCCATCATCACGTGGAAGGACCGACCCGGTTACAACTACCAGCACCGTGTCGCGAAGGCCGACAGTGTCGGCGGCGGCCGATGGCGTGGCATAGGGCCGCAGTCCCACCTTCGGGTGACCGATCGGCCGGCAGTCCACCTCATCCGAGCTGTCGACGCGAAGTGCGGCTGCACAGGACCGATCACTCGCGTGTCCATCCGACGCCAGCGGTAACCGCTGGAGCTTCAGTCACCTGCCCGCAGGTCGTGGTCCCGCCGCCCGTTCCTCGGCGACGCTGTTGCCTCCGTCGACGACAAGACACTGACCGGTCACATACGCCGCCCCCGGGGTGCACAGCCACGCGACCGCAGCCGCCACCTCCCCCGGGGTCGCGCTGCGCTGCAGGGGAACCGCGCCTGCCTGGTGCGCCTCGGCATCCGTCTGGGAGGCTGTCGCGATCCAGCCGGGTGCGACGGCGTTCGAAGTGACACCGCGGGGGGCCAGGTCCACGGCCAGTGAGCGTGCCAGACCGACCATCCCGGACTTCGCCGCCGCGTAGACGGCCTCGTCGCGCATGGCCATGACGGGGCCGGTGACGCTGGCCACCATCACGATCCTGCCCCGGGGACCGGAGAGGTGGGGAAGAGCGGCTCGCGTGACGAAGAAGGCCGTGTCGAGGTTACGGGCGATACCCCTCCGCCAGGTGTCGACGGCCATGTCCTGGGCGGAACCTGCCTCGAACCCTCCGGTCACACTGACCATCCCGGCATTGTTGACGACGATGTCGACGGTTCCGAACCGCGCCACCGTCTCCTGCACCAGCACCGCGGCTTGGTCGGGATCGGTCAGGTCGGCCTGGTGGGCTGCGGCCGGAATACCGGCACCTTCGAGTTCACGTCGACGCTGGTCGATGCGGCCGCTGGTGGCGGTGAGCATCACCCGAGCACCCAGATCCCCGAGTGCGCGGGCGACAGCGAAACCGATGCCGTCACGTGAACCGGCGCCGGTCACGAGGGCGACGGCACCCTCGAGGGACAACCACGGGGGCACCGGTCGATCCGTCACGACGCAGCCCTCGGGGGTTCACTCATGATGCGGCGGCCGCTCGGACTGGTACCACTCGTCGGGGGTGCCGGACACCATCCCCTCGTCGTCACCCGTCGCCTCCGGAAGCAGTTCGTCGGGGTCCCTGTCGGCTCTCACTCCTCGACTGTCTCATGGCAGACTCGCGCGTGCGGGTTGCAGGAGGACACACATGACGGCGCCAAGACCCTGGCGGGGGGAGCCCTTCGAGGCGATCGCCCACCGCGGCGGCGCGTGGGAGGCCCCGGAGAACAGCCAACTGGCGTTCCAGCGGGCGGTGGATCTGGGTTTCACCTACGTGGAGACCGATGTCCGGGCCACCTCCGACGGCGTACCGGTGATCTTCCACGACGCCTCGCTCGATCGGACCACTTCCCTGTCGGGACGTATCCGCGAGCTCCCCTGGCGACAGGTCCGGTCGGCCCGGATACACGGTCGGCAGCCACTCATGACTTTGCCGGAGCTGCTGGAGGAGTTCCCGACGACCCGGTTCAACCTGGACCTGAAGGAGCCGAACGCGGTCGCGCCGTTCGTCGACGTCATGCGGCGCACCAACGCGTGGGAACGCGTCGTGGTGGGTTCATTCGGCCATGCCCGCCTCGTGCAGGCCCGCCGTATGGGTGGACCGCGACTCGCGACATCTCAGTCGCCGCGGGAGGTGCTGCGTCTCTGGCTCGCTGCCCGGGGTCGGGGAGGTAGGTATCGTCCCCCACCTGCCGCGTGCGTGCAGGTGCCACCGACCTTCGGGGGCCGGACCGTGGTCGACAGGGCCCTGCTGGGTCTGGCTCACTCGCTGGGTTGGCACGTCCACGTGTGGACCATCGACTCCGCGGCCGAGATGGAGCGTCTCATCGATCTGGGGGTCGACGGCATCATGACCGACCGACCGACGGTGCTGCGACAGGTGTTGCGCCAGCGGGGCCTGTGGCAGAAATGACGAAGGGTCCGGACCAATCGGCCCGGACCCTTCCTCGTGGATCAGTGGTGCGTCACTTCGACGAAGCGTGGAAGTCGTCGACCCCGGAACGCAGCGTCTCCAGCGACTCCTCGAGCAGTTCCTCGAGTTCGGCGATGGAGCGGCGCTCGAGCAGCATGTCCCAGTGGGTGCGCTGCGGCTTGGTCGGCTTCTTCTCGGGGCGCTCTCCCCCGCGCATCAGCGCCTCGGCGCCGCATCGGCATTCCCAGATCGCGGGGATCTCGGCCTCGACACTGAAAGGGAGTTCGATGGTTGTGCCGCAGGTGCAGTCGTAGAAGACCGTCTGCCGGTCGGCGAGACGCACGTTCTCGTCGGTCTCGTAGCTGAGTGCCCCCAGCCGGGTGCCCCGCAATGCGCCATCTGCCATGACTGCCCCTCCTCGCGATCTATAGCCCCCGGTGACCCCGGAAAGGCTTCAACATCTGTGACTCCCCATCTGTTCCCCCGGTTCCCCGCAGCAAACCGCAGGTCGGGGGCCGAGACCCAAATGTGACCTGCGACACGCCGCGGCGTCACTCGTTCGGACCAGGCAGGATCTCGCCTCGGATGACCGTGCCCCCGTCGGGCTGCCCGGTCCCCGGATCATACGCCGTCGGTGACGCCGGCGCCTCAGCCACGGTCTCGCCGACGATCACCACTCGGGATCGCCCCGGCGGCGTGGGTGCTCGGCGTGCGACCAGCGCCCTGACGGGCGGCAGGAGGAGACCGAGGCCCAGCACGGTGCTGATGAAGCCGGGCACCGCGATGAGGACACCGGCCGAGAACAGCCAGCCGGAGCGGCGCAGCTGCTGCGTCGCCTCATCGACCTCGTCCTGGGTCGGCTGCGGTGAGGGGTGGACGGTCCGGGCCACCCCGGTGGCCTCGTCGATCTCGACGAAAGGCCGGTGGCGTTCCATTGGGCTCGTGACGGCACTGAAGGCGTCCCTCCCCGCCACCCGCATGACCAGGAGCCCCACGACGACGCAAGCTCCCAGGATCAGACCGGTCCACCCCCACCCGATGGTGTTGCCGACCCAGACGATCAGCAGGATCTCGATGATCGGCAGGGCGATCACGAGGACCCGGGTGAGGAACCAGCGCAGCATCACCAGCCGCTTCCCCGGCGGCGGCGCCTCGACTCACGCCAACGGCGCATCCGCTCGACGCGCTCGTCGACGCCCCAGACGGTGACCCGCCACAGCGCCTCGCGCACGATGCGGTTGTCCATCTTGCTGTCGCCGAGTTCCCGTTCCTCGAAGGTGATGGGAACCTCGACGACACGGAGGCCGCTCTTCAGGGCACGGTTGGCGAGGTCGACCTGGAACACGTAACCGGCGCTGCCGACGGAGTGGAGGTCGATGGAACGCAGAGTGGTCGAACGGAAGGCCCGGTAGCCGCCAGTGACGTCCCGGATCGGGACACCGAGAGCCATCCGCGTGTAGAAACTGCCTCCGCGTGACAGGAACTCGCGGCTCCTGGGCCAGTTGACCACCGAGCCACCGTCCACCCATCGGGACCCGAGTACGAGGTCGGCGTTGCGCAGTGCCGCCAACAGGCGGTGGAGCTGTTCGGGCTTGTGGGATCCGTCGGCGTCCATCTCGACCACCACGTCGTAGCCGTTCTCGAGCGCCCACTGGAATCCGGCCAGATACGCGGCCCCGAGGCCCTCCTTGCCGAGACGATGCATGACGTGCACCTGGGGGTCCCGGGCCGCCAGTCGGTCGGCGAGCGCACCGGTGCCGTCCGGCGAGTTGTCGTCGGCGATGAGGACGTCGACCTCGGGCAGCGCGGCGCGCACCCGATGGGTGATGAGTTCGACGTTTTCCCGCTCGTTGTAGGTGGGGATGATGACGACGATTCGCCCCAGATCGGCGAACTGCGCCGTCTCGGGACCCGTCTCCATGAGGGTCATCCTTCCATCTCCTCCACTCGGTCGAGGCCGGCACTCCCGTCGGGAGGGTTCCCCCGTGACACGGACTGCAAACTCCGCCGCCTGACGCCGACCACGACCAGAACCGCCACGGCGATGACCGCCGCCAGTTCCGGCAGGCCGGCGAGCCTCACCGCCGGGGAGATCGACGTGCTTGTCGGCAGGGCTGCGACGAGGTGGCCGTTCACCCCCTCGGGCAGCGATCCGAGCAGGGTCCCGTCCGGCAGGAACTGGGCGGAGATGCCGTTCGTCGCTGCGACCACCGTCGATCGGCCGGTCTCGACGGCGCGCAGCCTGGCCATCGCGACCTGCTGCTCCGACTGACCGCCGCCGGTGTAGGTGGCGTTGTTGGTCTGGACGGCAAGGAGTTCGGCGCCCGCGGCGACGGTCCCTCGGACAACGTCGTCGTAGGCGACCTCGAAGCAGATGACGTCACCCACCGCGACACCTGCCATCGGGAGAACTCCGGTGCCGTCACCCGCGGCGAAGTCACGGGGGACGAGGTCGAAGCGGCCGATCACCCGCGTGAGAACGTCACGGAAGGGGACGAACTCACCGAACGGCACCGGATGCCGCTTGGCGTAGCGCGGGCCGGGCCCGGAGCGCGGGTCCCACACGATGCCGACGTTGAGGACCGTGTCGGGCGCCTCGGGATTCGTGACGACTGCCCCGACCAGGATCGGCGCCGCGATCGCCTTGGCAGCGGCGTCGATGGCCGCGGCGGCATCGACCGCGCGGTAGGGGTCGAGGTCGCTGGCATTCTCGGGCCAGATGACGATGTCGGGCTGGGGCTGCTCCCCGCGACGGACGGCCTCAGCGAGGGCAACCGTCTCCCGCACATGATTGTCGAGGACCTCACGGCGCTGCCCCTCGACAGCGAATCCGAGCCCGGTCGCGGGAACATCCCCTTGGATCGCAGCCACCACCGTCTCCCCGCCCGACGACCACCCGAGGGCAGGCACCGGGGCCAGCAGCCACGGGGTGATGAGGACGGCCACTGCCGCGGCGAGGCGTGCCCGGCCACGGGCTTCGAGGACGGCCCAGGCGACGACGGCGCCGGCCGTCGCCACGAGGAACGTGACGACCGCCGGACCACCCCACCAGGCCGTACTGACCCACGGCGCCTCGGCCTGGCTGAAGGCCAGCCGCCCCCACGGCCAGCCGCCGAGCGGGATACGGTCTCGGAGAGCTTCCTGCGCCACCCACACCAGACCGACCCACAGGGGCCATGCCGGCAGCCTCGTGACGACAACGGTCACCATCGCCGCGAGTGCGATCCACAGCGCGGAGAAGATCGTGAGGAGCACCCACGCATCCATCCCGACCACCGAGAGCCACCGGATGAGGATGGCGAAGAAGACGAATCCGGCGGCGAATCCGACGACGGCACCGTCCCGCACGCGGACGCCCCGGCACGCGCCGGTCAGGACCGCGATGCCCAGGACGGCGGTCGGCCACCAGCCGATCGGGGGGAACGCGATCGCCAACAGCAGACCCGCGACCGCTCCGGTCGCGAGTCGGGCCACGATCACCGCGGCATCATATCGTCGCGGTCGTGGATCACCCGTCCGGCAGCAATGGTGAGCAGGCACGCAGGACCGGTCGTCCCCACCGTCACCTCCGGCAGCAGGGGGGTACCGGACGACGGATCCGTCGACCAGGCCGCGATCCGCTCGTCGGGGGCCTGGACGGTCAACTCGTCGGTCTCCCACACGGCGAGATGGGCCGCGGCACCGGGTCGCAACACCCCCGCATCGTCCACGCCCACCGCGCGCCATCCGCCGCGGGTATGGGCGTTGAAGGCGGCTCGGGCGGTCAGCCGTTCCTCGGGACGGTGATGGAACACAGCAGCGGCGACGGTGCGCCACGGGTCGGGGGTCGTCACGGGGGTGTCCGATCCGAAGGCGAGGGGAACTCCGGCGCGCACCAGGCTCGCGAACGGATTCACGGGTGCGGCCCGACCGGGTCCGAGCCTGCGTTCGTACATGCCGCCCCGACCACCCCACAACTCGTCGAACTGGGGCTGCATGCTGGCGGTGACCCCCAGATCCGCCAGGGTCGCCATGGCGTCGACCGATGGCATCTCGACGTGCTCCAGTCGATGACGTGCGGCTCGTATCCTGGCGGCACCCAAGCGGTCGGCTGCCGCGAGGAAGCCCTCCAGCACCTCATCGAGTGCGGCGTCGCCGATGACATGGAAACCCGCCTGGATCCCCCGCTCCGTGCACTGGACGACGTGGTCGGCGACGTCCGCGCTGGTGAGATGCAGGACGCCGCGGGTCGTGGAGTCATCGGCGTAGGGCTGGGCGAGGTAGGCCGTATGGGAGCCGATCGCACCGTCCGCGAAGAGATCGCCGCCCGCCCCGATCGCTCCCAGGCGTACGGCGGTGGAGACATCCGGTTCACCCCAGTACGCCGTCACGAGCACCCCGTGATCACCGGTCAACAGCCCGGTGACGTCGGACTCGCTGGAGATGTCCGGGCCCGCCATCTCATGCACCGCGGCGATGCCGGCTGCGGCGAAACCATCCAAGGCGACGCGCTGCAACCGACCGCGCTGCGCCGGGGCCATGGCATCCAGGACCACCCGCCTGGCCCTGTGGTGGGCATCGGAGCGCAGCGGTCCGGTGGCGTCGAAGCCGGCGAGTCCCGACACGTCGGGGATCCGCTCGAGCAACGCCGTCGACGCCAGTGCCGAGTGGACGTCGATCCGCGTCAGGTAGACCGGGCGGCCCCTGGCGGCGCGATCGATGTCTGCGCGTGAGGGGGTGGTGGGTTCCGGCCACGTCGTCTCGTCCCAACCGTGTCCGACGACGATGTCATCGTCGGGGACAGCGGAGCAGAACCGCTCGATCGTGCGGAGCAGGTCGGCGCTGCCGGTCGTGGTGGTCACGTCGAGACCGGTGGTGTTCGCGCCCGTGGCTGTCACGTGGACGTGGGCGTCGACGAAGGCCGGTGTCACCAGCGCACCGTCGAGGTCGACGACGGTATCGACTCCGTCGCGCTGCGCCAGCGCGGCTCCTTCGTGCCCGATCCAGGCGATCCGATCGCCCTCCACCAGCAGCGCGGTGGCTCCCGGGTCGTCGGGGGTGTGCACTCGGCCGTTGGTCAGGAGGATCCGCATGCGGGGCTCACGTGGTGAGGCTGCGGGAGATGACCAGTCGTTGAACCTGGTTGGTCCCCTCGACGATCTGCAGCATCTTAGCCTCGCGCAGGTACCGCTCGGCCGGGAAGTCCTGCGTGTACCCGGCGCCGCCGAGTACCTGCACGGCGTCGGTGGCCACCGCCATGGCATTGTCGGTCGCAACGAGTTTGGCGATGGCGGCCTCCCGCGAGTAGGGCAGCCCCGCGTCCTTGCGGCGGGCGGCATCGAGATAGAGAGCGCGCCCGGCCTGCACCCGCGCGGCCATGTCCGCCAGGAGGAAACCGAGCCCCTGGAACTGGCTGATGGGGCGCCCGAACTGGGTTCGCTGACCGGCGTAGTCGACCGCCAGATCGAGGGCCGACTGAGCCAGACCGACGGCACACGCGGCGATACCCAGCCGTCCCGAGTCGAGCGCCGACATCGCGATCGCGAACCCCTCACCCTCCGCCCCGACGAGGCGGTCGGCGGGGACAACGGCATCGGTGAGATGGATCTGGGCGGTCGTGGAGCCGTTGGCCCCCATCTTCCTCTCTGGTGGGCCGGCGGTCAGCCCCGGCGTGTCCGCAGTGGCCAGCAGGCACGTCACGCCCGCGGCGCCGAAGGTCCCGGGCTCCCGCGTGAAGAGGTTGTAGAAGTCGGCCTCCCCGCCGTGGGTGATCCAGGCCTTCGTTCCGTTGACGACGAATGTGTTCCCGTCACGACGCGCAGTGGCCGCGAGGCCGGCGGCGTCGGAGCCGGACTGGGGTTCGGACAGACAGTAGGCACCGAGCAGTTCACCGCCCAGCATGTCCGGCAGCCAGGCATCCCGCTGCTGTGGCGAGCCCGCCGTGGCCAGCGGGAAACACGACAGGACATGGACGCTGACACCCATGGCGACACTCAACCAGGCCGCAGCGAGTTCCTCGATGACCTGCAGATAGACCTCGTAGGAGACACCGCCACCACCCCACTCCTCGTCATACGGCAGTCCGAGAAGTCCGGCCTTGCCGAGAACCCGGAAGACCTCGCGGGGGAACTCGGCATCGGCTTCGTGCCGGTTGGCGAGCGGGCGCAGTTCACCGTCGGCCAGATCCCTTGCGAGGGAGAGCAGAGCCTCCGACTCGGGGTCCGGAAGAAGTCGCTGGACCATCACAGGACCTTCAGGTCGCGCGGACGTTCGTTCATCAGCAGCGGACCGTCCTCCCCACACACGACGATGTCCTCGATGCGGGCGCCGTGTTCGCCCCTGCGGTAGATGCCGGGCTCGATCGAGAACGCGAAGCCCACCTCGAGTGGCCGCTCATTGCCCGCCACGATGTAGGGCTCCTCGTGGGTCTCCAGTCCGATGCCGTGCCCCGTGCGGTGGATGAACAGGTCACCGAGACCGGCGCCGGCGATGACATCGCGGGCGATCGCGTCGATGTCCTCACACGGCACACCCGGCCGGACCGCCTGGACCGCGGTCCACTGGGCCTCCTGGAGTACCGCGTAGGAGTCGACGAACGCGGCGGGCGGTGCACC
>CAIWTL010000674.1 GCA_903915555.1 uncultured Micrococcales bacterium
ACCGGCGTAGACGGTGTCGTCCGTGGCGTATACCGATAGCACCGTGTCGCTGCCCAGACCGGAGGTGGAATCATCGTTCGTGAACGCCGCACCCCCGTCGGCGGAGGTGCTCAAGCCTCCGGCGGTGCCGGCGTAGACGGTGTCATCCGTGGCGTATACCGCGATTACATAGTTTGATCCGAGGCCGTCAGCCGTGGTGCGGTTGGCGAACGTTAATGCGGAGGCTGGACCCACGCGACTGCCGGACGATGCAACCCCAAGACTCACCGTCCCCTGCGGGGCAGCGGCACGGAACGCCGACCCCGAGTGTGCGGCCTGAGCGCCATTCAGGGGACTCAATGATGAGGCAAGCAAGCCAGCGGCCACCGGCACCCCGGTCATGCTTAGCCATCGGGATCGACTGCGGCTTGGACCTCGGCGCCTCTGCGACATGTCACTCCTGCGGTGTCGTCAGCGGCACGTCCCTCGCACCGATCAGCAATCACGCTGTCATCGCTGACGCAGAGCAGGCCCCGAATGTCACTGGAGTGACAGTCGGAGTCCGTGCTGATGGGGGCCTAGCTCGTGGTGCGCCACTCCACACGAACGCGCGTGCCACCCTCATGAGAGGTCGTGCGCGTCCACTGACCGTTCGTGCGATCGGCCCACGCATCGGTAACAGCCGTCCCCAGACCAGCGATGCCGGATCCCGTGATTCCGGATCCGTCATCATCGATCGTCAAGGTCAGTGCCTGCGACTTCGGCTGCAACCTCACGTGCGCAAGGGCTGCCCGGCCGTGGCCCACACTGTTCATCAAGGCCTGCTCGACGATGCGATAGACCGCCTCCGTCCAGGCGCGATCCGCCTCGACCAACGCCACCGCCTGCGGATCGAGGTCGATGCGCACCTGCATCGATGTGATGTAGCGGGCACACAGGGTGCGCAGGGCCGCGGCGAGCCCGACAATCGGGTAGTCCGGAGACAGTCCGTCGATCACATCGTGCAGGCGCTTGCCGCGGATATATTCCAACTCGTCCGCGATCGACTTCAGTCGCCCACTGGTATCCGGCTCAACCTCGTGGGCGATCTGCTGGACCTGCATCCCCACGAGAAGCAGGGAGGACTGGATCCCGTCGTGCAGATCCGCAGCGACCTGTCGCCTGGTGGCCTGGTCAGCCTCAACGAGTCGCTGTTGCTGGGCGCGGATGTGCTCCAGGGCAGATTCAGCGCGCCGGACCTCCGCTGACAACCGGCGGGTGAACCAGCCAAGCAACGCCGTGAACATCAGCAGGCTGACGGTCACCCGCAGCAAGCCGAGAGTCGGCGAGAAAACGTCGAATAGGTTGAAGGCGCGGACATCGCCGAGGTCGGCCACTGAATCCCACAGCACAGCGAAACGCACGGCGACGGCGAGCGCTGCGGTGCCAGCGATGATCGCGTAATACAAGGGCCACGATGGTGCCTGATGTTCGCCGACAAATCGTCGGCCGACGGCGAAAGTAATCGCGATGATCCCCGCCGGGAGCACGATACTTAGCACCGCCCTCCACACCGGAGGAGTCGGCTGTCCCGCCCCGGCAGCCGTGACTACGACGACGGCGCTCCACATTCCGAGGAACAGCACCATCGGCGCGGCAACGATGGGTTGCAGTGGCCACGGTCGGATGAACGCCAGCACGCCCTGACCGATTGCGCGAACAGTCCGAAGCG
>CAIWTL010000675.1 GCA_903915555.1 uncultured Micrococcales bacterium
CGTCCACGGTGATGATGAACGCTTCAAGTCCCGGCTCCGGTACCTCTGCGCCTACGACAACTGAGGGGATACGTGCAACCGGCGGCAGAGTGTGGTATACTGTTCTTGTAAGGAGGAAGGAATGTTCACCCTGCTCGCGATCGCCGGTGTGGTCTACGTCTGGACCCGCCCACCGGAGACCCTCGGGTTCCTCGGCAAGATGGGACTCACGATCTTCATCTGCTCCGGTGGATGCGGTCTGGGCTCCTGCCTGGGGACGATGTGATGGCGTTCAGCGAGCCGGATGCGGGTGCCGTCGTCCTCAGCTCCGACGGTCGTGAGGCCTACGAGCTCCACCTCTTCAAGGGTGCCCGCCGCCCGTGGGAGTGCACCTGCGCCACGTTCCGCACCCTCGGCAAGAACTGCAAGCACATGGAGGCGGCGAAGCAGGCGATCACCGGGAAGAAAGTCCCGGGCGTCGTCAGGAGCTGGTGCAATCTCCCCTGATCCGTGGTATAGTCTATTCATGACCAAGCACACCAACCCAGGAGCCCACATGACCCTCACCCCGTTCGAGCAGACCCACGTCCGTGCAGCGACCCTCGGCGCCCGCATCGTCGAGAGCCTCGCCGTCAACCACATGATCGCCCAGGCGCACGCCTACGAGCACGAGATGTCGAAGGTCGGCCAGGGGGTGCCCCCGCTGAGCGAGACCCTCATCATCGGTACGATGTGGTCGGCCGTCGGCGGCTTCACGGAGACCGGGGTCGAGGCGTGAGCCCTCGCACCCGCCGGGTCCTGCACATCGCGGCGATGCCGATCGTGGCGGGTGCGATCTACATCTGGATGGTGCGGCAGGCCCTGAAGGATGCCCGCCACGTCATGGGCCGGCGCTGGTGGCCAGGACCACCGATCGATCACCCCTGAAACGATGCAAGCGGACCCCCGGCGTGGTATACTTACATCATAAGGAGGAAGGACACCATGGCACGCACGAAGAAGGACGTCACCGCGAAGCACCGCGTCGCTCGGACCCTCGACACGCTCCGCATGCTCCGCGGGTTCGACCGCGCTGCCCACTTCGCGGCGGGCGGCACCCCGGCGGACTGGCGCGGGGTCCACGACATCCGCCCGGACAAGCGCAAGGAGGCCTGCCGTCGTGCCTGCCGCCGGCGGGTGGACGATGAGGCGTAAGGACTTCAAGACCGGTGATCTTGCCTGGATCAGCAAGGCTGCTGAAGGCTGGAGCAACGGGATGGTTCGGTCCAAACGCGGCTACCCCGCCTACGTCAAGCTCATCGCCGGTGACCCGGTGACGATCCTCAGACGGGCTCAGGCAGGTGACTACGGTACCTTCTCACGTCACATGCACAACGGTCGCTCCACTGGGAAGCGGCTCGCCGATGATTCGTGGCTCGTCCTCTACAACGGACGGTCGGTCCTGATCCAGGAAGTCTACCTCAACAAGCGGCACTACAAGCCCAGGAAGAAGCCACAATAAGTGTGTCAGCGATGACACGCATGAGCGCTCGCGGGCGCCCGTGCAAGCGCCCCCGCGGGGGCACCCGTACACAAGGAGAGGATGATGGCGCGGAAGAAGGAGCGCAAGATAAGGGCGGTCTACACGGTCTTCGAGTACGAGGACAAGGGACCGATGGAGGTGATCCTCCCGGACGGTCGGTTGGCGACCCTCATCATGGCCCATGACCTGTACGAGTGCACGTGGGCAAGCACTTCGATGGGAGCTGTTCGGCGGCTACGAGGCAGGAAGATCGAGCTCCTGGATGACAACTGCAGCAGCCTGGAGGATCTGCGGGAGACCATGGCACTCGACGGCTACGACCCTGAGGAGATCAGGAAGATGTCGATCGAGCTCCGACCCCTGGTGTCCTTCGGCTGAAACGATGCAACCACTCCACCGACCTGGTATAACTGTATCATCAGGAGGACGGAATGACCGTAGCGGAACTCATCAAGGCCCTGAGCGAGATGCCCCCCGACACCATGGTGACCGCGGTCGGTGAGGGCGGCCGGCTGCTGCCGCTCTCCGGGACCGTGACCCTCGAGATGGTCTTCGACAGCGAGCGTGAGGCCGTCGACGAGCCCGAGGTGGTCGGCATCTCACTCGCGTGAATCGTGCAACCAACCTGCCGCCGTGGTATAACTGTCTCATGGTGGCGGCCGGCC
>CAIWTL010000676.1 GCA_903915555.1 uncultured Micrococcales bacterium
GGTGACTGTCGCAGTCGCGCCATGGCGTCGGCTATGAGGCTGATGTCCGCCACCCGTACCGCCACCTGCGACGTCTTGTGCAGACCGAACTGCCGGGCCAGATCGTCCAAGACGTCCTGGGGGCCCTTGCCCTCCGCTTTCAACGTCGCGGCCATCTCCAGCATCAGCAATGACGCGGAGATGCCGTCCTTGTCCGTGACCGCACGGGGATCGACGCAGTACCCGAGCGCCTCCTCGTATCCGAACACGAGACCGGGGACGCGCGAGATCCACTTGAATCCGGTCAGGGTGGCCTCGTATCCCAGCCCCGCGGCCTCCGCGATCCGATGCAGGAGGGTGCCGGACACGATCGACTCGGCCATCACGCCGGATGCGGGGGTGCCCGACCGGCGACCCCGCTCCACGATCCACCAGCCCAGCAGCGAGCCCACCTCGTCGCCACTCAGCATGCGCCAGTCGCCGTCGGCGGGGATGCCTGCCGCACAGCGGTCGGCGTCCGGATCGTTGGCGATGACGATGTCGGCCCCCACTTCCCTCGCCTCGGCCAGTGCGAGATCCATGGCGCCCGGCTCCTCGGGATTCGGGAAGTGGACCGTGGGGAAGCGTCCGTCCGGCTCGAACTGCTGGGAGACGGGATCGGGTGCGGGGAATCCGGCGTCCCGCACGGCGCGCATGAACACCTCGCCGCCCACTCCGTGCATCGCGGTGTAGACCGCGGTGATGTCGCGGGGCCCCCCGGGGGAGACGAGCGACACCGCACGCGCCACGTAGGCGTCGAGGACGGACTCGTCGAGGGTCTCGTAGTCATCGGACCGCGGGATCTGCGCGACGGGTCCCACCGCCGCGATGCACGTCGCGATCTCGGCGTCGGCGGGCGGGACGATCTGACTGCCATCGCCGAGATACACCTTGTACCCGTTGTCGTCCGGGGGGTTGTGCGATGCGGTCACCATGACGCCGGCCGACGTCCCCAGGTGGTGGATCGCGAAGGCGAGCACCGGTGTGGGCAGATGCCGCGGGAAGACATAGGCGCGGATACCGGCAGCGGCCATTATCTCGGCGGTGTCCCGGGCGAACACATCGGAGTTGCGGCGGGCGTCGAAGCCGATGACCACGGTGCTGCCCCCCGTCTGGACGAGGTACTGCGCCAGGCCCGCGGCCGCTCGGGAGACCACGACGCGGTTCATCCGGTTGCTCCCCGGCCCGAGTCGACCACGCAGACCGGCGGTGCCGAACTGCAGCGTTCCGTCGAAGGCGTCGACCAACTCGGCGACCGCCGTCTCATCCCCCCCGGTCGCGCGCCCGATGAGATCGCGCAACTCCGTCGCTGTCGACTGATCGGGGTCGGCGGCGGCCCACTCGGTTGCCGCCTCGAGCAGTGTCTCGTCCACGTTCGGTGTCTGCGTCATGACCGGAATCGTATTGATCTTCCGATTGTGTGACGCGCTGAGATCACCCTGATGATGGCCGTTCCCGCTGGACCAGGGTCGGGATCAGTAGCCGTCAGAGGAGTCGCCGGTCGCCGTACCGGCGACGATCGCCACCGAGGCGGAGGCGCCGACGCGATCCGCTCCTGCCGCGATCATCGTGTCGGCATCGTCACGCGTCCGGATCCCCCCGGAGGCCTTCACGCCCAGACGGTCTCCGACCACCGTGCGCATGAGTTCGATGTCCGCTGCCGTTGCGCCGCCCGAACTCATCCCGGTGGACGTCTTCACGTAGGCGGCGCCCGCCCGTTCCGCCAGCATGCAGGCGGCCGCCTTCTGGACGTCGTCGAGGAGACACGTCTCCAGGATCACCTTCACAGGGCGTCCAGCGGCGGCATCGACGACGCCGAGGATGTCCTCGTAGACCCCCGCCAGGTCCCCGGACAACATGCCCCCGATGTCGAGAACCATGTCGACCTCGTCGGCGCCCTCCTCGACGGTGATGGCCGTCTCGGCCGCCTTCGCCCGGCGGGTCGTCGCACCGAGGGGGAATCCGACGACGGTGCACACCATGACGTCCGACCCCTGCAGGCTCTCCGCGGCGAGCGGCACCCACCGCGTGTTCACGCAGACGGACGCGAATCCGTTGCTCGCTGCCTCGGCGCACAGGATCTCTATGGCGCTCTGGGTGGCATCCGCCTTCAGCAGGGTGTGGTCGATGCGGCCCGCCAGATCGTCGGAGTCGCGCTTGGCAGAGGGGCGCGGGGTGTCGCTGTGCGCGTCCCCCAGGGCCTGCTCGACGGCGGCTGCGGCGGCGGAGATGGTGTCGGTGAAGTCGCTCATGGAGGACACGGTAGGGCCGGATGCGCGGATGTTGCGGCCCGAGCGGCCACTCAGTCTCGATCCGCCCGCCCCTCGGTCGGGCGGTCAGTCGAGCAGCGTCGACTTCAGATAGTTGAACAGGACGACCCCGGAGTCCTCGCTGAACTTGTGCAGCTGCTCGGGGGAGGCTGTCACCTGATCCCCCTCCAAGCGGTTCAGCAGGGTGCAGCAGATCATGGCGAATTTCGGGAAGCCCCAGTGATTGAGGTAGCCGGCCATCATGGCTCCCTCCATCTCGATGTTGCGCACACCGTTGTCGTGGAGCCACTTCAGCCACTCCATCTTCGACTCGTCGGTCTCGAGACGGATGGCACCGTCGAGACGGAACTGCTCGAGGAAGAACTCGTTGCCCGCCACGGTCTTCCCGGAGACGACGTCGAAGTCCGTGTGATCGCTTGCCGCGATGATCGCGTTGTACACATCGGCGGGGAAGGTGCTGTCGAACCAGTACGTGCCACTGCCTCCCTGGATGAGCCGGTATGGCTTGAGGTCGGCCATCACGCCCTCCGACGTGACCACGACGGTGCCCCCGGGCAGTCCCACGCCGCCACTGGTGCCGACCCGGGCCCAGAAGACGTCGGCCATCGCCTCCTCGTCGCCACCCTTGAGGAAGAAGACCATCCGCATCAGTTCCTGAAGCGCGATGGAGGCGCTGGGCATACCCATGCCGTGGGAGGCGAACAGTACGCCCGCTGTGTAGCGGGTGACGAATCGGTCATCCTTGGGGAAGGCGACGATCTCGGCGCCGCCATTCAGTTCGCTCCAGTGGTCCGCGAACTCCTTGATGCGACCACCGGACCCCGCCATGATCACTGCCCGGACATCACGCAGGGGCTCCAGAAGCGAGTCCTCGTTGCTGACCCCGAAGTGGTAGTAGACGTCGGGGTGACTGCCGTCCAGGACCCCGTCGAGGAACTCGTGGTTGATGTTGTCCGTCTTCATGATCGATTCCGTTCGCTCGCCCCAGTAGCGCGGGAATCTACGCCGCTGCGTCCGAGGTGGCAACGGCAGTGCGCCCGGCGGGTGATGCGGCCGCGCGCGGTCTACTGTGGCGATGCGACTGCGGTATGAGGGAGGCAGGCATGGGAACCGATCCGGAATCCACGGATGAGGCCAAGGAAGACGTGATCCGTGATGAGGAGGCTGTCGTACTCGAGGCGGACGGCGGCGACTGGAACGCCCCCGACCCCGGCGCCTGACCGACACGTCAGCGGGCGGCCTCGATCATCCGCCGGACCATCTGATCGGTCACCGGCCCGATGGCCCGCGCGGCGATCCGGCCTTCCCTGTCGATGGTGATCGTGCTGGGCAACGCTCGGGGGGGAACGCCCGGGATCCCGGCCAGTGTCTGACCGGAATCGTCGACGATGCTGGGATACGTCATCTGCATCTCCTCGGCGAAAACCTGTGCGGCCGCGGTGCGGTCCTGCACGTCCAGCCCGACGAAGCGGACTTCCCGGTGGGTCCGGGCGGCCGCCACCAGGATCGGGATCTCCGCACGGCACGGGGAACACCATGTCGCCCACGCGTTGACCAGTACGGGCTCCCCACGCATCTCCGCCACGTCCAGGAATCCACCGGTGAGGGTCTGTCCCGCGATGGTGGGCGCCGGCTGTCGTTGATCGGGTGGGATCACGGTCAGACCCGTCTCGACCGGTGGTTCGCTCGGCGGGCCGGGTCTCGGGTCGCGGCCGCAGGCGACGAGAGCCGCCGCCATGAGAATGAGGACGACAACACGATGAGGGCGGGGCCTCACGCCGGGGCCCGCTGCTCGGCCGCCATCTCCCCGTCCATCCTGCGGGCCTTCTCCTCCTCGGCGCTGAACCACTCGGTGGCAACCACCATCATCCACATCGTGTCGATCACCATGACGAGCGCCCACATGACCGCGCCCGACAGTTGCTGGTCGGTCAGCGCATCGGGCCCGAAGGGCCGGGTGGAGTTCGCGAAGGTCGCGTAGATGACGAAGGGGGAGAAGTAGATGACAGCCCCCACGATGGCCTCGGGGACCATCATCGCCCCCAAAGAGATGAGTTTCACCGCCGGGCTGGGCCGACGGGGCAACGGGTTGCTGCCGATCAGGGGCAGGTAGTACAGGATCGCCACGGCCAGCATGAGCGGGCGCTGGATGAACATCTCCGCGTCGTGGTCACCCATGGCCCAGTCGTAGAAGCCCGTGAAGTGGACCCCCAGCAGGACACCCGCGAACAGCAGCCATGTGACGAGGGGGTCGGTCAGCCACCTCACCGCGCGGCTGGACAGGACGGGGTCCACCCACCGTCGGCGTGCGTCGTCGGGCACCGCCTCCTGGAGGAGCAGCAGCGGTGCGCCGAGCACGATGAGGGGCGCCGCCGCCATCATGACGACGAGGTGCTGGGCCATGTGCGCCCAGAAGAAGGTGTGCGACCACCCGGCGACCGGGCCGAGGTAGACCGCGGCGAGCAGGGCAAGTGCACTCAGGAACGACAGGGTCCGGTACCAGGGCCACGCCGGGAGCGCCCCGCGCCGGGCGCGCACCCGTACCCCGGCCAGGTACGCGGCGGCGACCAGGACGAGATTGACCGCGGTGAAGAGATCGAGGGACCACGGGCCCGTCAGGAAGTCCGTCATCCGTCCCTCCGGCGACACGCCGGGAGCGCGAATACCGCAAACCTCGCATCTGCTCTTCGCATGATCGCTAACGTATCGCGCGTCACGCGGATGCCGTGTCGCAACAGGCATCCACCCCCGAGGGATCGAGGAATCCGTGGGAGCGAACCAGTGAAGCGGGCCCTCATGACGCTGTTGAGCGTCCTGATCGGGGTCCTCGTCGTGGGTGGGTCCGTCGCGCTCTTCAGTGCGGGTGCCCAGCAGCCGGAACCGCTGACGGCGAAGGTGGTGGGCACCGCCAAGACCCCCCAGGGGGAACTCCCGCACGCCGAGCTGGACCTGTCGATCTACCCCAACTCGTCGGCCTCCGTGCCGCCGCCGGCGGTCGACGACTCCTTCGCGCAGTCGCAGAGCGAGTCCCAGCAGTGGCCCTTCTACACCCCCTCATCCAATCTGGTGCTTCCCGCCAACTCCCTCGTCACGATCCGCATCACGCAGTACGACTCGGGTGGCCAGATCTACAACCCCTATCTGGCCGACGTGGTCGGCACCGTCGGTGGCACCGCGAACTACGACGGCAAGGATGAGACCGGGATCGACCCCAACAACGTCGCCCACACATTCACCATCCACCAGTATCCCGAGTCCGATCAGCCCTACCTGTTCGTGAACGTCCCGGTTCCCGCCAACGGCGCGAACGCCCCCACGGACGCCGCCGGCTACCCCAAGGACCCCCACGTGATCGAGTTCTCCTTCATCACGGGAGACGCCGGTGAGTACATCTGGAACTGCGAGTTCCCCTGCGGCACCGGGTACGTGGAGTTCGGTGGTCCCATGCAGCAGCGGGGCTGGATGAGTGGAACGGTCTCGGTGGTCTGATGTCGACGACGCAGAACCCCCCGCCGCCCCTCGACGGCGAGCCCGAGGCCCCCACCAACCGCCCACCCGCGCTGCATCGGGCCACGAAGTGGTTGGAGCGCCCCTACGCCCGTCGCATCATCGTCATCTCCGGGCTCTACGTGATCGCGATCCTCCTGGTCCTGTGGTTCGCGGTCTGGGTGACGAACCTGTCCGGTGGCCCGGCGTCCGGCATCATGAGCGAGATCGAGACGACCATGATCGTGTTGACGATCGTGTGCGCGCCGCTCATGGGTTTCACGATCGCCGTGCTGATCTACAGTCTGTTCGGGTGGGGCCGGGTGACCGGCGATGAGCCGCCGATGCAGGAGAGTCCCCGTATCGAGACGAACGCGACCGGCGTGATCGGCTGGATCGCCGTCACGTCCCTGTTGGCCGCGTTCCTCGTCGTGTGGGGCCTCGTCGAACTCGCCGGAATCACCGCCGGCGCCTACGGATCGGTCCCCGCGAACAAGCAGCAGGGCTTCGTTGCGCCGATCAATGTCAACGTCACGGGTCAGCAGTGGGTGTGGTCGTTCGAGTACCCCGAGCAGGGCAAGATCCAGTCGGATGTGCTCGTTCTGCCCGTCGACCGACCTGCGTACTTCAACGTCACCTCCAACGACGTCGTGCACAACTTCTGGGCGGTCGAACTCGGCATCAAGGTCGACGCCAACCCCGGGGCCATCACCAACACAGGCGTGACCCCGGA
>CAIWTL010000677.1 GCA_903915555.1 uncultured Micrococcales bacterium
CCCTCCCCGCTCAGTACGCCACGGAACTGCGCGCCTACTCGTGGGAGCTTCTCGGGGTCCTCGTGACTGCATGGCTGACGGTCGCCGTCCTGACGGGTCTGAACCGTCGCGCCGCGGCCCCGCTGCCGGGGGTCTACCTGGTGTTCGCGGTCTGCGCGCGGTACACCATCGTGGTGGCCGTGGCTGCGAGTTGTCTGGCTCTCCTCGTCGCGGCCGCGGCGATCCGGAGCAGGCAGTTGTGGCAGGCATTGGCGGTGGCAGCTGGAGGAGCCGTGGTCGCGGCTGTCATCGTGCTGTGGAACGTCGGGATCTTCGGTGGCGGCCGACAGGCCAGCCCCGGGTACACGGATCGTCTGGAGCTCTCGGGATCAGGCGCAGGGGAGATCCTGGGGGACACTCTCCGCGCGAACTTCGTCAGCGGCGCCCAGGCCTGTGTCGGCCTGTTCCTGCTCGCTGCGGTGGGGTACCTGACGATGAACCGGATCTGGGGGCGAGCCGTCGGCACAGCGATGACGCAGCGGCGGCAGGGGGCAGCGGTCCTTCGTCCGTGGACGGGCGCGCTGCTCGTGGTCGTCGCCTACGAAAGCATGGCCATGATCGTGTCGGTGCTCGGTGCGGCTCCCTGGAACGCCGACTATCGGTGGTCGATCGGACTGTACGCGGTAGCCCTGGTGGCAGCGTTCGGGCTGGTGTCCCTGGCGCTGGAGATCCTTGGCGCCCTGCAGTCCCGAATGACATCGGAGGCTGCTCACCGGCTGAGAGCGGCCCTCTACATCGCCAGTGCCGTCGGCTGTCTGCTGATCGCGATCGGCGGGAGCCTGCGGATGATCGGTTTCGACAGGATCGACTACCAGCGCCTGGGCCCGACGCTGGCGGTGATCCCGGAGAGTGACCGGGTGATGGTGGCGGCGGACTACTGGCCGTCGTATCGCATGCTGACCGAGACGGGGACCTCTCCACAGTCTCCGTCGATCCTGCTCGGTCTCAATCCCTCCGGTCAGCAGGGACCCGGTCAGGAGCCCGTGATGTTCGCCGGTGATGCGGACTACACCGCGACCCTGCCAGTGGACGGCGGGTGCGTCCGAGGGCAGACGACAGCGGTTCTGCTTCCCCAGCCCCCGGACTCCCTGCCCCTGACGATCCGAGCGATTCGTGCCGCCTCACGGAGCAGCGGGTGTCTGGTCGAGGTCCGGAGCGGACCCGACGGGGGCGCCGTCGTGGTCGTGCGGGGTTGACCGCCCGGGCGATGTCCCACCGGGGGGAACCCGGGCAGGGGCGGAGTTGATCCCGGGGTAGGTCAGCAGGCCGACACTTGCTGCGACGCAGAAGGTGACGAGTCGGCGGCTCGGCAGGTGACGGGTGGATGCACCCCACGTCGTACCGACGCTGACCGAGCCCCGTCGGTCCGAACACGTGACAGGAACCTCGAGCACCTCGAGCCCCCACGTTCGGCTGAGCACCGACATCACAAGGTTGGGGGTCATGTGACGACTGGGTACCGCGTCCAACAGGTCGGTGAGCACGTCTGCGCGGTATGCCCGCAGTGGTGTGTTCGCGTCGGCGGGCCATGCGCCGCATCGGGAACGGACCCACAACCGGGTGGCCGCGGAGATGGCTCGGCGATAGGGCTCGACGGATCGGAAGTGGCGCACCCCTTCGGCCACGACGGCATCCGAAGAGCCCAACTGGCGGGAGAAGCGGGCGACGTCGCGCCCGGAGAA
>CAIWTL010000678.1 GCA_903915555.1 uncultured Micrococcales bacterium
AATCCGACGGTTCGCAGGGGACGGCGCTCGTACCACCGCAGCCACGCGGTCAGCAGCAGAAGGACGCCGATGTGGAGCAGGACCGCGCCGGCGATCCCCGGGAAGGGGATGGGTGACTCCTGCAGAGCGACGACGAGAGGGGTGACGAGGAGAGCGGACGCGACCACGATCCCGAAGGCGACGAGGTACGCCGCCCACCACCTGGTCAGCCGCTCCGCGCCGGCAGCCGCCTGGATCAGCGGTGTCCGCACGATGTCGAGATGACCGGTCACCCCCCGAGGGTACGCAGCACCCTCCGGCCCCGATCCGTCACCTCCGCCGCTGTGGTGGGGGATAGCCTCGCCGGGTGAGAGATACCCGAGAGGCCCACGGACGGGACGGCGCGGATCGTGCGGCCGACGCGCGGATCAACCGCGACCTGTGGCGGGTCGTCAACGAGCAGTACACCGATGGCCAGGCCGCCGACCGGTGGCGCAGCGATGCGATCGTGTGGGGGATCTACGACATTCCCGAGCAACAGGTCGACGTGCTGGGGGATGTGTCGGGACTGGACATCGTGGAACTCGGGTGCGGGACCGCCTACTTCTCGGCGTGGCTGGCCCGCAGGGGCGGGCGACCGGTGGGTCTCGACGTCAGCGAGGCCCAACTGGCGACTGCGAGGCGTTGTCAGCAGTCCTTCGGCATCGCCTTCCCGCTGGTCGAGGCCGACGCCACGGCGGTGCCGCTGGCCGACGACTCCTTCGATCTCGTGCTCAGCGAGTACGGGGCGAGCCTGTGGTGCGAGCCGAGCGCGTGGATCGCCGAAGCCGCCCGCCTGCTCCGGCCGGGTGGCCGACTGGTCTTCCTCACCAACAGCGTGCTCGTCTCCCTGTGCGTCCCCGACGACGAGGGGCCCGCCACCACGGTTCTGGCGCGAGGACAGCATGAGGTGCGTCGCATCCATTGGTCGGACGGGGGAGTGGAGTTCCATCCGGGTCACGGCGAACTCATCGGTCACCTGCGGGACAACGGGTTCATCGTCGAGTCCCTGCAGGAACTCCTCGCACCCCCCGATGCGCAGCGGCACGGGTACTACGAGATCGCCGAACCAGGGTGGGGTCGACGCTGGCCGGTCGAGGATCTGTGGACGGCCAGACTCGCCGGGCCCACCTGACCCGTCCGCACATCGCGCTCACGCGGGGACGACGTCCAGTACGCGCCACTCGTGCATGGCTCCGGGTTCGGCGTGGGCGCATGTCGCGCGGGCGTCGGGCACACGTACCCGCTCCACCGTCACGACCGCCGCCGACACCGGATCCGCGAGATGGACCAGCCACCGGTCGGGCCCGGCCTGGTCGATGCCGGCCACCGGCAGAGCGTCGGGCTGTGGTCGAGCAAACAGTCGTTGGGCTGCGATCCGCGCTGTCTGGACCACGGGGCGGTCGGTCGCACAACCCCGCAGCAGCGGGAGATGTAGGAGGCCGTTCTCGCCCGCCTCGAGGATGAGGGGGACATCCAGGGTGTCGACGAATCCGTAGGTGGCACCCCACGGCAGCATCAGGAGATTTCCCGCGAAGCGGTCACCACCCAGATGGGAGCACTCCCAGGTGCGTTCGGGGACCGCGCGGCTCAGTTCGGCGGCGACGGGCCTTCCCGCGACCGCGCAGCAGCGGTCGTGCCGACCGTGTGTGCACACCAGGTAGAGGGGTTCGGTGAGGGGTGAGTCAGCCTGCCACGCCGCGTCCAGGATCTCCGCGAGATTCTCGTAGGAGCTCCACCCGATCGAGCGCGAGGCGCCGTCGACGAAGGCGAACCGCCGCTCCGTCGGCGCCCGTCCGTGACGGCGGATGAACAACGGGCGCGTGTCGCTCGCGCGGGCGCGCCGTGCGATGGCTGCCCCGGTGGCGGGGTCGGCCGGGTAGTCCTCGAAGGCGCGCCGCGGCCACGGCCCGGGGTACTCCACGAGGAGCCACGAGGTGGCATGGGCCGCGGTCCCCGGCAGTGGATCGCCGCGCCGCCGTGCCGCTGTGCCGCAGGGAAGGTCAGTCGTCATCCGCGACCACGATCCCTTCCCGCAGCGCGCGGCGAACGAGGGCCAGCGCCGTATCGGGGGGTAGATCCGGCAACGTGGCTGCGCGGACCGTACGGCCACTGCACAGCACCCGGAGAGCGTCGGCGCACCGGTCCGCGGCCTCGACGTAGCGGCCCGCGGCGGTGACCCGGGTGCGACCGTCCCGCGACACCAGCGTCGGTCGCAGGCCGGCGCGGAGCCGGACCGGCGTCTCCTGGGT
>CAIWTL010000679.1 GCA_903915555.1 uncultured Micrococcales bacterium
AGGGCTACCGTGATCGGCAGACCGGGGCCCACCTTGTCGACCCAGCGGCCGGCCGGAGGCTCGAACACCATGCAGATGCCGGTCGTGATGACGATGATCCAACTCGCCTCGAGCGGCGTGTAGCCGAGGACAGCGATCAGGAAGGTCGATCCGAAGACGACGAGGAAGGGGATGTAGACGAAGCCGACGGCACTCTCCGCGAAGAATCCACCGGAGAACAGCCGCTCGCGCCACAGCCCGAAGTCGACCAGGGGGTACTGGATCCGGGTCTCGATGACCCCGAAGATGATCAGCAGGATCAGACCGCTGATCAGCGGGACCACGGTCATCGGCGCTGTCCAACTCTTGGCCGCCTCCGTGACCCCCACTGTCAGCAAGGTGATGCCGAGGCCGCCGACGATCGCACCGAGGTAGTCGTACTTCCCCTGCGCCAGGACACTCTTGTAGCCCTTGGTCGCCACGATCGTGATCAGGATGACGAGGGCGGTCAACGGGATGGCGACCCAGAACACCCAGCGCCAGGTCGCGACGTCGAGCATCCACGCGGCGAAGAGCGGTCCGAGCAGCAGCCCGAACCCGTGGGCGAATCCCCAGACGCCGACGGCCAGGCCCCGCTGCCTGAGCGGGAACGAGTTCACCACGATCGACAGGGTGGCCGGCGCCGAGACGCCGATGCCGATCCCCTGGATGGCACGTGCGCTGACCAGCATGATGTCGTTCATCGCCATCGCTGCCACGACCAGTCCGATGCCGAAGATCAGGAAGCCGATCACGATCATCTTGACCTCGCCGACGAGGTCCCCCAGACGGCCGCCGATGACGAGGAAAGTGCCGAACGCCAGGCTGTAGGCCGTGATCGTCCACGAACTCATGGTCAGGCTGAGGTTGAGGTCCTTCTCGATTGTCGGCAGAGCGGGACCGATCACCGTCGAGAACATCTGGGCGATGAGCGCCCCGAAACCCATGGCCGCGAGGATCGCCCACGCCGCCTTGGTGGCCTTGGACTCACTCTCAGGAGCCGCGATCGCGTCTGCAGTACTCATGTCACTCCTTCTCGAGGTTCTCCGGGCCGAACGCCTGCGGGAGCACATCCCTCATGGTCATCACGCCCTCAGGGGTCATCAGCAGCATGTCCGCGCCGCCGAACTCCCACAGCAGCTGACGGCATCGCCCGCACGGCATGAGCGAGTCGCCGTTGGCATCGACGCACCACACGGCGGTCAGTCGGCCGCCCCCGGTGGCGCACAGCTGGGAGACCATGGAGCACTCGGCGCACAGCGTCAACCCGTAGGACGCATTCTCGACGTTGGCGCCGGACACGAGCCGCCCGTCGTCGGCAAATCCCGCCACCCCGACCGGGAAGTGGGAGTACGGGGCGTACGCGTGGGAAAGGGCCGCGACTGCGGCCCGGTGGAGCTCATCCCAGTCGATCTCTGCACCACTCATACCGCCGGAACGTAGCAGCGGAGGGAGACGGACGCGCGACGATCGGGCAAGTCCTCGGGCGCCCCCGGCAGGATTCGAACCTGCGCGCATGGCTCCGGAGGCCACTGCTCTATCCCCTGAGCTACGGGGGCTCACGGCTCGGTCAGGGTAGCACCGCGGCCACTAGTGGCACGATGCGCAGGTGCCCTCCGAATCGACGTCCGCGAGCAAGCGG
>CAIWTL010000680.1 GCA_903915555.1 uncultured Micrococcales bacterium
AGTCGCTCGATCGGGGGATCATGCGGGCCCGGGGCGATCGGCTGCTCCTGACGTGCCATGGCGCCCAGCCACGCAGCGGTGACCGTCTCGAGAGCGGACACGTTGTCCGGCGACACGGCACCGCACATCCACTGCGCCAGGCGCCCTGCACTCCGGCCCTCGGCATCCGCATGGGAGCCGCCGGTCAGCAGGATCCCGGCGAAACCCTCGAGCAGGGGCAGTACGCGGCGCAGCCCCGACCCGTGGGCGTTGCAGCGCGACGGCGGTGCCGCGACGATCCGGATCGGGACCCGCGCGGCGGTGAGCCGCATGACGCCCACCCCCAGATTGTCGCCACGGGCCGAGCGGACGGGGTCGAGCAACACGAGGCCACCGATCCGTCGCGTTCCGGTCAGAGTCTCCGCGGCGACGTGGGCCGCGGCATCTGCTCCGGCGCTGTGCCCCGTGGCCAGCAGGACTGCCGGTGGGTCACCCGGAAGCCCCGCCCGTTTCCATGAGGCACGCAGCTCAGGACCGTCGAGCGCGGCAGCGAGATCGGTGAGGAACGGCCTGTTGTCCCGCAGGTACTGAACCGTGCGGGCGTGGAAGTCGGCCGTCCGGAGACTCGTGGTGAGGACCGCGAAGCCCGAGTCCGCCAGGTGGTCCGCGAGGTCGGTCATGGTGCGTCTCGACCGGGCGAAGCCGTGCTGGAGCCAGACCGTGGCGCGCGGCGCTCTCGGGGGAGGGGGCGTGGTCCAGGTGGCCCCGACCCGCAGCCGTCGGGCCGCACCACCCACCACCAGAGACGACTCGGCGGCGCGGGGCGCCTCGGTCACGGGTTGCACGCCGCGAGCATGGTCCGCAGACCGCCGACCGCTGGTCGCCACGACTCCAGGTCCCACGTCGGCTTCGCCCTGGCGACCACGGACAGCGGATGGCACAGGAACTGCTGGCGCAGATTGGCGCGGTCGGGGACGCCGCGGGCCACGGCCTGCCGCCACGCCGTATCGAGCTGCGGGCGCCCGGCGAGACGTCCCGCTCGTGTGGGACGCACGTGGTAGACGGTGCCGTCGGGGGTTCCTTCCGGAGTGACGACCAGGATGAACTGGCGCGACCCCCGCTCAGGGCTCTCCGATGCCGCACCCGGGGTCGAGAGGGAATCCAGGACAGCCCGGCCGGCCATCACCATCCCGACCAGGACGACCGCGAGAACGAGGAGTTTCCTCATGGGCCGCCCCCTTCCGTGCCGATCGCCGATCCCGACGGGCGGTCTTCCACCGTACTCCGTGGCCCTGGGGGCCGGGTCGGCCCTTGTTCACCCCTGACCACGAGTGCGACCCCGAACAGCACCAGCGCGGCGCAGGTGACCACCGCGGGAGTGACGGTCTCGCCCTTGATCCACCAGCCGAGGATCACGGCGACGAGAGGATTGACGTACGCGTAGGTGGCGACGAGGGACAGTCTCGCGTTGGCGAGCAACCACGTGTAGCTGAGGAAGGCGAGCACACCCGCGGCGACGAGGAACAGCCA
>CAIWTL010000681.1 GCA_903915555.1 uncultured Micrococcales bacterium
AAGCGCGCGAGCCGGGCGCTGGCAGCGTCGGGGATCCTGCAGGTGTACGCCGCCGGCAACGATGGCCCCGGCTGCGAGACGGCGAGTCCCGCGGGTGAAGGGGACTCCTTCGTCAGCGTCGGGTCGGTCAACCAGGACTTGGAGTTGTCGGACTTCTCCTCGCGTGGTCCGTCCAACGACGGCCGCGTCGCGCCCGATGTCGTGGCACCGGGTGAGCGCGTGGTGACGGCCACGATGGACGGGATCTACCAGGAGATCTCGGGCACGTCATTCGCTGCACCTCTGGTGGCCGGCGTCGCGGCGCTCATCCTCCAGGCGAACCCCGCACTCGTCGGCGAGCCCGACGACGTGACGAAGATCCTGCGCGAGACCGCGCGACCCATGCCCAACGACGAGTGCGGCGCGCCGGCCACGGCCGTGAACGACGAGCCCAATGACGCCACGGGCTGGGGATTCGTCTACGCCCCCGATGCCGTGGCCGCGGCCAAGGCCTGGAAGCCCTAGCCGCCGAGCTTGGCCAGCGCTACCTTCACGAACTCGGCGTATGCGTCGACATGGGGGTGCACGCCGCCCCCACATCCGGATCAACTAGGGCGTAGCCACCTCGACCTACCGGGCTCGGATGGTGACGGTGTTGGACTTCACGGAGCCCTGGGTGACGTAGACCTGCGCCGCGGCACGCGTCCGGTAGGACCAGCGGAAACTTCCAGCCTCGTTGAGTCGCACCGATGGTTCGACCTTGAACGGCCCAGATCCGAGCTTCAGCCACGGCGTCACCGACCCCGTCAGGCCCGACGTGGTACCCGAGACACGGATAACCTTCGGCTTCTTGCGGTCACGAGTGCCGGAGATCACGATCGAGGCATCACCCTTCGGAGTGACCATGTTGGTGTATCTCGACCACTCACCCCAACCCACGTAGTTCTTCGCCCGCACCTTGAAGACGTAGCCGGAACCGTTCGTCAGACCCGAGACTGTGCAGGAGGTCACCGGAGGTCGCGTCGTGCACGAATGGCCAGACGGGAAGGAGGCCACTTCGTACTCGGTCACCTCACCCGAGCCCGAACTGGTTGGCGCACGCCACGCCACCTTCGCCGACGCATCACCAGCCTGGGCAACCACCGGACCAGGAGCACCCGGCGGCTGCGGCCTCGGGGTCGGGGTCGGGGTCGGGGTCGGGGTGGATTCAACGGTGAAATCACCGGCGTAGGCGTACTTTCCTCCGTTGAACCGCACCTCCACCGACACTGTGCCGGGCGTCAGCCCACTGGGCAGCGCGACTGACCACTCGTCCCCGGTTCCCGGGGTAACGCTAGTCACTGAGGACGTGCCAGCGAATCGCATTCCAATCACAGCGCTGTCATCCATGTCGAAGCCAACCGTGGGAGTCGACGCCACACTGACAGTCACCGCGTCGCCGGCTGCCCCCGTGGTTGTGACGAGGGCTGGATCCACCTGCGAAAATGCCATCACATAGCTAACTGCCTGGCCGTCAAGCGCCCAGACAAGACCCGCATTCGCACCGGAGTCATCAACCGCAACGACATTGGCGAAGAAGGAGCCACCTCCGTTGGCAACTGGTGCGAGGAACACACTGTCGTCCGTCTGTTGTTCGTTGATGTACCCAAAGTTGGAGCTTGCGCCGGGTATCGCCACGTAGAGTGCATGGCGAACGGAATCAACGGCAATTCCCCTCAGCGAGGCGTCATCCACCGTGCCGTTAGGTATAGGAATTGGCGTCCCAACAGAAGCTGTTCGCCCGTCGACAACCTGAATCGTTCTGCAGGCAACACCACAGCCGCTGGCATTCCCGACATAAACGGTGTCGTCAAGCTCATTCACGGCGACCGGATAGGGAACGTCTCCTACGCCCCCAACAAAGCTCCCGAGAACGTCGGTCCTCCCATTCCATGCCCTGACGGAGTCGTCTACTGGGAGGGACATCCAGACCGAATCATCCGACGCATCCACCGCGATGCCATAGGCGCCCTGGCCCCCCACATTCTCCGAATCATCGATGAGAGGAGTGCGGCCTGAGAAGTACGTGATTGTTCCAGGTGTCGAAGACTGTGACACGTACACAGTGTCGTCGAGGCTGTCGACAGTAAGGCTGGCAGCAGAGACCACAGTGTCGTCAGTCACGGCGGAGCCGGGGTCGGTCGCTGACCGAGACTGCACCTTGTTGTTAGATCCCGCCGGAGGCGATGTAACCGTATAGATGGTGTCATCGTTCTGATCGACCGCTACAGCCTTCACCGCACCGACAACGTAGGAATCGTCCAACTCGCCCGTTGTCCCATCAATCACTGACAGGCGTTGCGTCACGGAGTTCGCGACGTAGACCGTGTCGTCCCAGCCGTTGACGGCAATGTCGACCAATGCGACTGTGGAAACGAAGGGTAGTGGAACGGTCTTGATCGCCGCCCACACCGTTGTGTCATCCGTCGCCACGCGTATCTGCACGTTGGTGGACGGAGCGCCTGACGCGCTCGTGGCGGCGACGGTGATCAGGCCGGCGAGGGCAACGGACGAGGCCAGGGCAATGGCAAGGGGGCGGCGAAGAGACATGCCAGCACGCTAGCGGCCGCTTCGCTCAGGGTCGGGTCCCTGTTCGGTTATCTCCCCTCCGGTGGATTCCCTACAGGATCGGTGCAGGTGAGTACGCCGCGGCCTGAGGATGAGCGGCCGCCACAGCCCGCACCCGCTCGGCCACCCGAGCCACCTGGCTCCGGGCAGCCCCGGTGAAGTCGAGGGGCTCCGCGATCAGCGCGTCGACCTGCTCGCGCGTCAGGCCCAGCCGGGGATCGCCGGCAATGCGGTCCATGAGGTCGTTGGACGCGCGCCCTTCGCGCATCGCGAGGGCCACGGCGACGGCGTTCTCCTTGATGGCCTGGTGCGCAACCTCTCGCCCGACACCGGAACGCACCGCGGCCATGAGCACCTTGGTGGTGGCGAGGAACGGCAGGTAGCGCTCGAGCTCGCGGTCGATGACCTCGGGGAAGGCCCCGAACTCGTCGAGCACGGTCAGGAACGTTTCGAAGAGGCCGTCGATGGCGAAGAATGAGTCGGGCATGGCGACACGGCGTACGACGGAGCAGGAGACATCGCCCTCGTTCCACTGATCGCCCGCGAGCTCACCGACCATGCCGGCGTAGCCGCGCAGGATGACCGCCAGGCCGTTGATGCGCTCGGAGGAGCGCGAGTTCATCTTGTGGGGCATGGCGCTTGAGCCGACCTGGCCGGGCTGGAAGCCCTCGGTGACGAGCTCGTGGCCGGCCATGAGGCGGATCGTGGTCGCCGCGTTGCTGGGAGCGGACGCCACCTGCACGAGGGTGGTGACGACGTCGTAGTCGAGCGAGCGCGGATAGACCTGCCCGACGCTGTCGAGCACGCGCGCGAAGCCGAGGTGCGCGGCAACAGCCGACTCGAGTGCGGCGAGCTTGGTTGCGTCACCGTCGAGCAGGTCGAGCATGTCCTGCGCGGTGCCGACCGGTCCCTTGATGCCGCGCAGCGGGTAGCGGTCGATGAGATCGGTGAGGCGGTCGTAGGCGATGAGCAACTCGTCGGCCCAGGTGGCGAAGCGCTTGCCGAGCGTGGTGGTCTGCGCGGCGACATTGTGCGAGCGCCCGGTGAGCGCGGTGTCCGCGTACTGCACAGCCAATGACGCCAGGCGCGCGAGCGCGGCGACGACCTTGTCGCGGGTGAGCATCAGCGAGTCGCGGATGAGCAGTTGCTCGACGTTCTCGGTCAGGTCGCGGCTGGTCAGGCCCTTGTGGATGTGCTCGTGGCCGGCGAGGGCATTGAACTCCTCGATGCGGGCCTTGACGTCGTGGCGGGTGACCCGCTCGCGCGCGGTGATCGAGGCGAGGTCGATATCGGCCATGACGCGCTCGTAATCGCCGAGGACGCCGTCGGGGACATCGACGCCGAGGTCGCGCTGCGCGGCCAGCACGGCCAGCCAGAGCTGGCGCT
>CAIWTL010000682.1 GCA_903915555.1 uncultured Micrococcales bacterium
AGGCCAACGAGTCCGGCGACGGTGAGGTCGCTATCGAGTTCGACCCCTATCTTTACGGCATGGCGCCTGCATTCGACGATGCCGGCAACTATGTCGGTCCCGAGGGCTTTGACCCGGAGACCGGCGAGTGGAAAGTCGGATTCGAAGGCCAGCGGGCCGAGTGGGAGCGGGAGTACGCCGAGGCCCACGCGCGCTGGGAAGCCCACCGCAAGCAGGCGGCAGACATGCGCTCCGCGGATGCCGATGTGGCAGCCGAGGAGGGGGAGGCTACGGACTACTCCTCCTCGTCAACCAGCCCCGACGAGGGCTCCCTGTCATCCGACGAAACGCTCATGGCGCTCCGCGACAAGCTGAACAGCGAAGGCTAGGCCGCTCGCCCAGGAGGTCGCCATGGGCGATTCGGCGATTGATGTGGGGCGCCTGAGACGACGCACTTTCTTGGTGTGCCTGTGGCTTGTTGTGGCCGGAGGGATTTTCCTTCGCCTGTGGGCGGCCCGCCAGTGGAGTTGGTTCCAGGATGACTGGCGTTATGTCGAGTTAACCCAAGACATGGGTTTTCTCGACTACGTATTCCAGAACTACAACGGACACCTGATGCCCCTGCAGTTCGCTGCGACCTGGCTGATCACGGCCATCGCGCCACTCGACTTCGGCTATGCGCTCATCGTCAGCCTCTTGTTGATGGCGGCAAGCGCGATCACGTGGGCGGCGCTTCTGATCCGGATCTTCGGACGTCGGCCGCAGGTGATCTTGGGGCTGGCGTTGCTGCTGTTCACCCCGACGCTTTTTCCGGCCACTCTGTGGTGGGCATCCGCGATGCAGACGTACGGCCTTCAATGGGGGATGGGAGCAACTCTCCTGCTCCTAGTGGCGTACCTCGAAGATGGTGGCAAGCTGCGGTTGGCCGGGCTAGTCGGAGTCTATTTGGCAGCACTCGGGCTGTGGGAAAAGAGCCTGCTGATCATGATTCCGGTGGCCTTCGTAGCCCTTGCACTGCCGGGTGTAGACCGGGCCAAATTAGCCGTGCGGCAACGACTCATGGTGGCCTTGGCATTGCTGACCGGCGTGTCCGGAATCTACGTCGTCGCGTACCTGGTGGCCACGGCCACGGTCGTGCCCGGTCAGGCGTCGCTCGGCGTCCCGTCCGTCGATGCCTTGCTCGGCTTCGGGCTGGGTGCCGGGCTCGGCTTGCTTCTTCCTGGCTTTCTGGGCGGTCCTTGGACCGGCATCGAAAACCTGCAGTCGTCTTTTCCCGTGGTGCCGACGTGGTTGCAACTTTTCACCGGGGCAATGGCGCTCGCCGTCGCAGGTGCCTCGCTCGTGCTGAGGCGTCGGGCATGGGTTCCCATCGCCATGTCGCTGACCTACCTCTTCGTGATGTGGGCCGTCGTCACCGGCAGCTCGCGGTATTCCAGCCTCGGCCAGTTTGCCTCCCTTGACACGCGGTACAGCGCTGACGCCATACCGGTGCTTGTGCTGGGCCTGGTCTATCTGGTGACCACTACGACGGCGGAGCGGTCCTACAAGGGCATCTCTGGCGCACAAGCCTGGACTTTTCCCATCCCCATCGCTTGGCGGCGAGGATTCCTCGCTTGCGTGTCTGTCGTTGCAGCGGCCACCATCGTGTCGAGCCTCTACTCATGGTCCGTGTTGATGGACCGGCTGGCGTTCTGGAGTCCCCGCCCCTGGGTCGACACGATGCTCGCCGCAGCGCCCGCACAAGGGAGCGCGGTCGTCTTCGATTCGGTGGGTCCACCCAATGTAATTGTGCCGGCGTTTTTCCCAGAAGATGCGCGCCTGAGCCGCATGCTGTCAGCCCTTGACCTGCCCCTTCGCTTCGATGAACCTACCGACGGGCTCCTGGTCGCCGACTCTTTCGGCAGCCTAGTGCCGGCCCGGGTTTCTGAGGGCGTGCGCACGGAGCCCACGGGAGACCGCGTCTGCGGGTATCGGGTGACGTCAACCAGCCCGACCAGGCCTCCGTTGACCGGGACGCTCGAAGCATGGAACTGGGGCCTCACCGTGGCCTATCTGGCAGAGGAGAGCGGAACCTTGACGATCGAGGTCGGCGCCCAGCGGCAAGTGCTGAGAACCGTGCCCGGGGCGCACCAGATGACGAGTGTCGTGACGTCCCCCATCGAGGATCTGACGCTGACTGTCCCAGAGGGCTACCCCGATGTATGCGTGCAAGCGGTTGCCTTTGGTTTCGTCGTGCCCGCAGACGCGCCATGAGAATCGCGCTCACGGGCGGCATCGGCTCGGGCAAGAGCACGGTGGCTGGCTTCCTCGCCGAACGCGGCGCCGTCATCGTGGATGCCGATGCCATCGCGCGTGAGATCGTCGAGCCGGGGCAGCCTGCGCTCGAGGAGATCGTCAAGTCCTTCGGCGCCCGAGTCCTGCGACCCGACGGACGACTCGATCGGGGCGCCTTGGCCCAGATCGTCTTCGCGGATCCGCAGGCCGTGGCGCGACTCAACGCGATCACCCATCCGAGAATCGCAACCTTGAGCGCCCAGAGGCTCGACGCCGTGCCCGCTGACGCCGTGGTCGTGTACGACATGCCCCTTCTTGCCGAGCAGGGCCCCGCGGCTCTCCAGGGCTGGGATGCCATCGTCGTCGTGGATGC
>CAIWTL010000683.1 GCA_903915555.1 uncultured Micrococcales bacterium
CGGATCCCACGCGTTCGGTGGCTTTGCGCTCCATGGCGCTCGCGCTGCACCTCGGACACGAAGCAGGAAAACCGCCGCTCACGGCGAGCTTCGAGGCCAAGCTCGGCGCCGACCGCTCGGGTTCGCTTTCGCTCAGCGCAAGCTGCCCGAAGCCGGGCGCGCTCGACACGATCGTCGATCCGAGCAACGCCGCCGCGCTGCCCAACGACGACAGGAAACTGACCGACAGGTAGGCCACCAGTCGGCGGCGCGCGGTCCCGGCCGCGCCTTGCGCGGGGGGTCTCGCGTCCGACGGCACGCCGTCACCCTATCCCGTGGTGGTGATCGTGGCGCCGATCCCACCCCGGACGCCCGGGCGCGGTCGCTAGTCTGGCGCCGCAGATCCACCATCCAGGGGGAGGGGAGAACGATGCGACTCCTCTATCTGACAGCGAACCTGCTGTCCTCCGCCGGTTCGGCGATGGCGCTGCTCGCCTCGACGCTGCTGTCCAGTGCGGCCGGTTCGGACGGCGCGATGGCCGCCACCTATACGTCGCTGATGCTGGCGCTGAACCTCCTGGCCTCGTCGCTGGTGATGCCCTACGCGCCCTTCCTGTGCAGTCGGTTCGGCACGCGGCGGGTCACCGCGGTGGCATACGTCCTCAATCTCGGCGCCTATGCGGTCCTGTGTGCGGCGATCGTGGCCGGGCTGCCGGGCTATCCGATCCTGGTGGCGGTGAGTCCACTGATCGGCGCCATGAGCGGACTGGCCCGGGCGACCACTCCCCCACTGCTCCTCGGGTATCTCACCGGCGAGGACCTCGCCTCGGCCGAGGCGAAGACGAACGTGGCGGGGGGTGCGGGCTTCATCGTCGGCGCCGCCGGTGGCGCGTACCTCATCGATCTCACCGGCCCCCTCGTCGGGTTCGTGGGCAACATCGTCCTGACGATTCCCTTCACGCTTCTGTTCGCCTTCCTGGCACCGACGATCGAACCTCAGCGTCCGACACCGGTCGAGCGGCCGTGGCGGGCGTTCGTGCAGTCGCTGAGGACGAACCACCGGTTGCGGCGGGCGAGCATCCTGGGCCTCGTCGCCGCCGCGCTGGTGGGACCCCTGGGGTACATGATCGTGCCGGTGACCCAGGACCTCGGGCTGCCCCTTGCCGTTCACGCGGGTCTCATCCTGGCCGCCATCGCCCTGGGCGCGGCTCTGTCCCCTGTTCCCGTCTACCAACTGGGGTCCCGGATCGGACCGCTCGGGTCGTCCGGGGTGGCCTATGCGGCGGCCGGCGTGACCCTCGTGGGGGTCGGGATCGTCGCCGTCCTCCTACCGGAGTCGTGGCTGCTCGCAGGGGTCCTCGCGATCGCAGTCGTCTACGGCGCCCTCCTGCAGGCGGGGGCGAGCCTGCTCATCGACGACGCTGCCGAGGCCGCCGACGTGGTCGAGCATCAGCAGCAGAACCTCGCCGTCTTCTTCCTGGTCATCGGTCTCGGTGCGCCGCTGGGAACGGTCCTGTGGGGGCGCACGATCGACCAGTTCTCCGCATCGACGGTTCTCCTCGCGACCGGAGTCGCCATGACGGTGTTCGTCGCGATCGCCTTCGTCGTACTGACGCGCCGCGGGGTGAAGACGGCTCCGGCGGTGGCGCGCCACCCTCAGCACCACGGGGACCACGACGAGTCATCGTGATCGATGTGGCGCAGCGGTCCGGGTGCCACCCACGCGCCCCTACCCCGCATTTTCTGCTGATCACGGTGCCGTGGCCGACCGGATGGGGGAGGATTCCCCAGTGACCCGCGCTCTCTACCTCCTCGCCACCTGGTGTGCGCGTCACGCGAAACTCGTGCTCGCCATGTGGATCGTGGCACTACTCGCGGTCAGCGCCCTGAACAACCGGCTGCCGGCGGCAGGGGTGCAGGAGATCACGCTCGAGGGAACCGACTCGGCCGCTGGCCAGACGCTCTTGGGGCGCGCCTTCACAGGAGCCTCCGCCGGCGCCCAGCCGGTCGTCATGGCATGTGGCACGGATCTGGGCACCGGTTCCGGGGCGCAGACGGTGAAGAGCACCCGTCAGGCGATCCTCAAGGTCCCGGGCGTCCTCGCCGTCACCGGTCCCGTGCAGCAGAAGAGTCTGCTGTCGGACGACAAGCAGACGGCGATCCTCAACGTGCAGGTCGCGGACGCGCAACTCCAGGAGAAGTCGACCGGGCAACAGATCCTGAACACGGCGAAGGAGTCCGCCCCCGACTGCGAGGTCGCGATCGGCGGGAGCATGGGTGAGGTCCTGTCCCAGGGCCAGACCAGCGCGAGCGAAGGTATCGGCCTGCTGTTCGCCATCATCGTGCTCCTTCTGGTGCTCAGACGATTCTCTGCGGCCTTCATCCCGATCCTGAGTGCGATCATGTCGGTGGGCATCGGATCCGCGATCGTCGGTCTGCTGGGGCGCCTGGTCTTCATCCCGGACGCGGCGCCCATCCTCGGCTCCATGATCGGGCTCGGCGTGGGCATCGACTACGCGCTGTTCCTGGTGGTGCGCCACCGGACCCTGCTGCGCAAGGGCTACGACGTCAACGACTCGATCGGACGGACTGCGGGCACCGCCGGCGCGGGCATGGTCTTCGCCGGGACGACACTCATTCTGGCCGTGGCCGGCCTGGCCCTCACCAACATCCAGTTCCTCGCCTGGTTGGGCTACGCCGCCGCCGTGGTCATCTTCATCGCCATCCTGGCGTCCCTGACCCTCGTCCCCGCCCTGTTCGGGCTGTTCAAGATGCGGGTGCTCCCCAAGAAGCAGCGGGACGACATCCATCACGCCGACGAGCACCTCGACAAGGGCTTCTGGGCTCGCATCGCCGACATCGTCACCAGCCACCCGTGGCCCTTCGCCATCGGCACGACGATCCTCCTGGTCCTCCTGGCCCTGCCCATCACCAAGATGGAGTTCGGCCAGATGGACGACTCCTACAAACCCCCCACCACGACCGCCTACCAGGCCAACGCGCTGATCTCGGAGGCCTTCGGACCCGGCTACAACGGACCGTTGGCCGTGGCGCTGCAACTCAACCGGCCCGCCACTCCCCCCAAGGACCTCAAACTGGAGGCCGGTAGCGGGGATCCGCGGACCAAGGACGAGCGCCTCACCTCCCTGCGCGAGGTTCTCGAGCAGACCCCGGGCGTGGCAGAGGTGGGCAAACCCATCGTCAGTCCAGATGGCGGTGTGGCGGTGATCCAGGTGATCCCCACCACGGGCCCCGCCGATCCCGCGACGCAGGTGCTGGTCACGACATTGCGCGACGACGTCCTTCCGCCGGCGATCACGGGCGAGGACATGGACGCCCACGTCGCCGGTCTCACCGCCATCATGATGGACCTCTCCGTGCAGATCGGGGGCAGCCTGCCGGTGTTCATCGGAGGGGTCGTCCTCCTGTCCGCCTTCCTGCTGATGATGGCCTACCGCTCCATCGTGATCCCGGTGAAGGCCGCGGTCATGAACCTGCTGTCGATCGCGGCCGCCTACGGGATAGTCGTGATGGTCTTCCAGTTCGGTTGGGGCGCCAGCTTGATCGGTCTCGAGCGGCTCGTGCCGATCGAGACGTTCGTCCCGATGATCATGTTCGCGGTCCTGTTCGGCCTGTCGATGGACTACGAGGTGTTCCTGCTCACGGCCTTCCAGGAGCACTGGCACAAGACCCACAACATGGTCACCGCCGTACGACGGGGTCTGGCGGACACCGGCTCGGTCGTGACGACCGCCGCAGCGATCATGTGTGTCGTCTTCTCGTCGTTCATCTTCCTCGCGCCGGACGCCCTGACGAAACTCTTCGGAGTGGGCCTGGCGACCGCAGTGTTCATCGATGCCACCATCGTGCGCTGTCTGCTCGTGCCGGCCCTCATGGTGCTCGCGGCGAAGGTGACGTGGTGGCTGCCCAAGTGGCTCGACCGGGCTCTGCCGCACCTGCAGATCGAGGGCGATCCGCAGAGCCTCGAGACGATCCACCAACCCCCCAAGGACCGGACTCCCCGAACTGTCGCCGAGGCGACCACGCCGACGATGCCGGTCATCGTGGCCGTGGTCGGCGTGCTC
>CAIWTL010000684.1 GCA_903915555.1 uncultured Micrococcales bacterium
CGCTACGTCCCCGACCAGCAGTACCTCGTCCGCAACCAACCGCAGGACGGCCGCAACGGGTACTGGGTCGTCACCCTGCTCGACACCGACAGCGGCTCCGACCTCTGGGTGGTCCGTGGCTGGGTCCCGGTCGATCTCGCGAAAGCTGCCACCCAGACCCCACCCACGCCTCCGGCCGGGGAGGTCACCGTCGCCGGTTACGCCCGCAACAGCGAGTCGGGCCCCCTGCGGGCGGGCACCGATCTGCCGCAGGGCCAGATCTCGCGGGTCGCGGTCGCAGAGCTCGACGGGATCTCGGCGACCACCACCTCCGGGTGGTTCCTCGTGGCGGCCCGCGACCCCGCTCTGGCGCCGGTGCCCCCGCCGCAGCCGACCGACTCACGCAACCTCTCCTATGCCGGGCAGTGGTTGCTGTTCGCCGCGATCACCGTGGGCGGCTGGTTCTTCTTCCTGCGGCGGGAGGCTCAGGACGAGGCGGCGGCTCGGGATGACGCCGCGGTCCCGGTGGCGAGCGGTCGCTGACGTGGACCTGGGGCTCATCGGTACGTGGCTGGTCACGGGAGGAACGAGCGGTCTGGGGTTGGCGGCGGCGAGGTCCCTCGTGGCCGAGGGGGGCGATGTGCTGCTCGTCGGCCGGGACACCGACCGCGGTCAGCGTGTGGCCACCGACCTGGGAGCCGGAGCCACATGGATCGCGGGCGACCTCGCGGATCCGCTCCTCGTCGACCGCATCGCCGAAGCCCACCCCCTCACCGGACTGCGGGGCGCCCTGATCTCGGTGGGCGGCCCTCCCGCCGGCACGGCGACGCAGGTGAGCGACGACGACTGGCGGGCAGCGTTCGAGTCGGTGTTCCTCGGCCCCGTGCGACTGTCACGAGACCTCGTCGAGGCCTGTCCCGACCTCGAGGTCCTCGCCTGGGTGCTGTCGACGTCGGCCCTCTCCCCGATCGCGGGCTTGTCGATCAGCAACGGGCTGCGCCCCGGCCTCGCGATGCTCGTCAAGGACCTCGCCGACGAACTGGGTCCACGGGGAGTCCGGGTCCTGGGGTTGCTGCCCGGGAGGTTCGACACCCCGCGCGTCCGCCACCTCGAGTCGCTGAGTGACGATCCCGCCGCCGCACGCGCTGCGGCAGCGGGCGGGATTCCCCTGCGGCGACTGGGTGAGCCGGTGGAGTTCGGCCAGGTCGCGGCATTCATGTTGTCCCCGCGGGCGTCGTATGTCACCGGCAGCGTCGTCGTCGTGGACGGCGGATCCACCCGCGCCCTCTGAATCCCCACGGGCAGCGAGACGGTCAGACAGCCGGCGTGGCCGCGAACTGGGTCCGGTAGAGGTCCGCGTACAGACCACCGGCGGCGAGAAGGTCCTCGTGGGTCCCCGACTCGACGACACGACCGTCATCGACGACGAGGATCTGGTCAGCGTCCCGGATCGTGCTGAGTCGGTGCGCGATGACTATCGCTGTCCGGCCCTCGAGTGCGGTGGCGAGGGCCCGTTGGACCGCGGCCTCGCTCTCGCTGTCGAGGTGAGCGGTCGCTTCGTCGAGGATGACGACGTCGGGCCGCTTCAGCAGCAGACGCGCAATGGCGAGCCGCTGCTTCTCCCCTCCGGACAGGCGGTGCCCGCGGTCGCCGACGACGGTGTCGAGACCCTGCGGCAGAGACCGGACGAGGTCACCGATGCGTGCTGCGTCGCATGCCGCGAGGATCTCGTCGTCGGACGCGTCGGGCGACGCATAGCGGAGGTTCTCGCGGATCGTGTCATGGAACATATGGGCGTCCTGGGTCACGACGCCGACCGCGGCGCGCAGAGACTCCTGCGTGACGTCGCGCAGATCATGGCCCGCGACCGACACGCTGCCGCCGGTGGGGTCGTAGAGACGGGAGACCAGCGCCGTGATGGTGGTCTTCCCGGCCCCGGACGGGCCCACCAGGGCGGTCGTCGACCCCGGCAACACCTCGAAGGACACGCCGTCGAGGGTCGGACCGGCGTGTGAGGGAGCCGGGCCACTGGGGCGTGCCACCGACTCCAGCGAGGCCAGCGACACCTGGTCGGACCTCGGATAGGTGAAGTCGACGTCGTCGAACCTGACCGTGGGGGCGCCGTTGCGGGGAAGCGACGTGGCGTCGGGACTGTCGGCCACCATGGGCGCGAGATCGAGGACCTCGAAGACCCGGTCGAAACTCACGAGTGCCGTCATGACGTCCACCCGCACGTTGGAGAGAGCCGTCAGGGGGCCGTAGAGCTGGGCGAGCAGGCCGACGATGGCCAGTAGCGTCCCGAGGGTCAGCGCACCGGTGATGACGAGGTTGCCCCCCACGCCGTAGGCGATGGCCGTGGCGAGTGCCGCCACCAGGGTCAGCGCCGTGAAGAAGTACCGGTTGGCGAGCGCGATCTTGACCCCGATGTCGCGAACCCCCGCCGCCTTGTCGTCGTACGCGCGCTGCTCCTCGGCGGGTCGCCCGAAGAGCTTGACGAGGAGGGCGCCCGCGACGTTGAAGCGCTCGGTCATCTGAGTGCTCAGCTCGGCGTTCCACTGCATCTGCTGACGCGTCAGTTGCTGCAGCCGCCGCCCCATCCACCGGGCGGGTAGAAGGAAGATCGGCAGCAGAACCAGCGACATCAGCGTGATCTGCCACGACAGCCAGAACATGGTCACCAGCACCGTCACAACTGTGATGAGGTTGCCCACCACACCGCTGAGCGTGGAGGTGAAGGCCTGCTGGGCCCCGATGACGTCGGTGTTCAGCCGGGAGACGAGCGCACCGGTCTGGGCGCGGGTGAAGAACGCGATCGATTGCCGCTGCACATGGTCGAACACCTCGGACCGGAGATTGAAGATGAGCCCCTCACCGATCCGGGCGGACAGGTAGCGCGACCACAGCCCCACTCCCGCGTCGATGACGGCGACGACTGCCACCAGCAGTGCCGTGACAGTGACGACCTGCGCGTCTCCGGCCGAGATGCCGTTGTCGACGATGCGGCGGAACAGCAGGGGCTGCACGACGGTCAGCAGGGCGTCCACGACGAGCGTGACGAGGAAGAGGATGACGAGCGGCCGGAACGGCTTGGCGTACGACAGGATGCGTCGGGCGATCCCCGGCTGTAGGTCCTCGTCGAGGACGGAGCGGTCACGCGAGAACGACCGGAAGGCCATGACGCGGCCGCCGGCACCTCCCGACGGTCCACCGTGCGCCATGGGCATCTCCTGTCACCAGGCCCACGCGGGCCCCTCGTGAAGGGTAAGGCCGCGCCGGGGCGCCTGCTTCCCGGCGGCCTTGCGCCCGCGGCGAAACGGCAGCCGACTCAGGCCTTCTTGGCGACCTTCGCCGCCCGCTTGGCGCGGGCCTCCTCCGCTGCCTTGCCCCGCGTCGCACCCCCGCGGCCGCGCAGTTCGACGCCCTCGTCGATCAGCAACCGGTGGACGAATCCGTAGGACCGGCCGGTCTGATCGGCCAACTCGCGGATGCTTGCTCCCCCCGTGTACTGCTTCTTGAACGACTTGGCCAGGCGCGCCCGGTCCGACCCGGTGATGCGCTTGCCCTTGGCGTACTCAGCCACAGGAACCTCCAAATCCGGAGAAGGGTGCCTCCCTGTCCGGACAATGTTCATCGTGGTGCAAATCGGTGGCGAATGCACCCATATGGGACCAAGAGATCCCGCGTGGCGCGGGTCCACCCCCTGTCACGCCAGGGCCACCAGCTCCTGGTAGTCGGCCGTCCAGTGGTCCTCCACCCCGTCGGGCAGCAGCAGGACGCGGTCGGGGTCGAG
>CAIWTL010000685.1 GCA_903915555.1 uncultured Micrococcales bacterium
CGAGTCGCTCGAGGCATTCCCCTCCGACCTGCCCGTCTCACGCACCTCCGCCCACACCGCCTGGGTGTCCATCAGCGTGGGGTGCAACAACACGTGCACCTTCTGCATCGTCCCCGCGCTACGGGGCCGCGAGCGCGATCGCGCCGCCGACGACATCCTGCGGGAGGTGTCCGCCCTGGCCGAGGAGGGGGTCCGGGAGATCACCCTTCTCGGTCAGAACGTCAACGCGTACGGCGTCGAGTTCGGGCAGCGGGCTGCCTTCGCCCAACTGCTGCGTGACGTAGGAGCGGTCCCTGGTCTGCGGCGCATCAGGTTCACCAGCCCGCATCCGCGCGACTTCACCGACGAGGTGATCGACGCGATGGCTGAGACGCCCACTGTCATGCCGCACCTGCACATGCCGCTGCAGAGCGGGTCCGACACCGTCCTGCGGCGCATGCGGCGCTCCTACCGCCGCGACAGGTTCCTCGGGATACTCGAGAGGGTCCGGGAGCGGATCCCGGACGCCGCGGTCACGACCGACATCATCGTGGGCTTCCCCGGCGAGACCGACGAGGAGTTCGCCGACACGGTGGACGTCGTCCGGCGGGCGCGTTTCAGCGGGGCGTTCACGTTCCAGTACTCACCGCGCCCGGGAACCCCGGCCGCAGCCCTTCCTGACCAGATCCCGGCGGACGTCGTGTCGCACCGGTACCGCAGGCTGCTCGAGGCTGTCGAGGACGTCGCATGGGCCGGCAACCGGGAATGGGTGGGGCGGGAGGTCGAGGTCATGGTGTCCGACTCGTCGGGGCGCAAGGACACCGAGACCCGGCGGGTCACCGGGCGCGCCCGGGACAACCGCCTCGTGCACATCGCGCTCGGTGACCAGCCGGTCCCGGTGCCGGGCGACATCCTCCGGGTCCCGATCACGCATGCCGCACCGCATCACCTTCTCGGGGACGCCGGCTTCGTCGTGACCGAGCCTTTCGTGGCGGGTGCGACGTCATGCTCCGACATCGGGGCGGCGCGCGTCCCGGTCACCTTGGGAATGCCGGTGCCGCGGTGACAGCGCTCGTCGTGGTCCCGGCCGCACCGCTGCTGCTGCCCGGTGCCGGTCAGGAGACGCCACCCGGTGTGGAACCTGTTCTCGCGGCGTGCGACGAGATCCTCGCGGCGGCGCTGCCGGCCGACGGAGACGTCACCGTCGTGGCGACCGCCGACCACATGCGTGATCTCGTCGGGGACCCGGTGCGCACCCGGGACTGCATGGGCCATCGCGTGGCGGGGTCGCTGCTGGACCGGGTGGGGCACACAGGGGTCCGAGTGTCACTGACGGCGACCGGTGGGATGCCCCAGCCCGCGGGGGGGACCTGGGTGTTCGTCTGCGACGGATCGGCATCGGTGGGGCAGAAATCCCCCCGCCCCGGACCCGTGGGCGCGCAGGTGGACGAACTCATCTCCGCCGCGCTGGCCGAGGGGGACCTCGCGGCGCTGGGCACCCTCGACGACACCCTGGCCGCGGCCGCGGGCTGCACGACCGCTGCGGTCTGGCGTGCCCTCGCGTCCGTCGGAAGCGCCCTGCCAACGGCCATGGTGAGCCACGCCCCCTATGGAGTCACGTACTTCGTGGCCCGGTTGGACTCGCGGGCATGACAACGGCGGGCAGGGCCGTGACCGCTGCCCGCCGTTGAACCGGTTCGTCAGGCGCCGGTGGCCTTGTCGGCTGCGTCCTTCGCGGCATCGGCCGCCTGGCCGGCGACGGAGTCGTCGTTGACTGACTTCGCGGCGTTGACCGCGGTGTCGGTCAACTCGGACACCTTGTCGGTGACGCCCGAGAGGCTGCCGCCGGTCTTGTCGTTCACGAAGTCACCGGCCGACTTCACGGCGTCCGAGACCTTGTCGCCATGGTCGTCGGCGAGTCCGCCGACGGTGTCCTTCACCTGATCGGCCACGTTCTGCGCGGCCTCCTTCGCCTGATCCGCGACGTTCTGCGCGGTTTCCTTGGCCTTGTCGAACATCTCGCTCATGAAAGATGACCTCCCGGTCGTCGTAGCTTGGTGCAGACGCTAGTGGAATGCTCGGTCGAGTGTCCCGCCGCCATGCCGATCACGAGGGTCTCGCGATGATCGCGGTCGTCGGGCCCACGGCGTCCGGGAAGTCCGAGTGGGCGATGGCTCTCGCGCGTTCCCTGGGCGGGGAACTGGTCAATGCCGACGCGTTCCAGCTGTACCGCGGGATGGACATCGGGACGGCCAAGCCGAGTCTGGCGGAGCGGTCTGAGGTGCCCCACCACTGCATCGACCTGCTCGACATCGCTCAGCCGGCCACCGTCGCCTGGTTCCAGCGGGTCGCCCGTACTGCGGCGGTGGACATCGCGGCCCGCGGTCGGATCCCGATCATCGTGGGCGGTTCCCCGTTGTACGTGCGGGCGGTCTGCGACCACCTCGACATCCCCCCCAGCGACCCGTCGGTCCGCCGTCGGCTCCAGGACCGGGCCGACGCGGAGGGCGCCGCGGCGATGCATCGGGAACTGGCCGACCGCGACCCCGATGCGGCGGCGGCGATAGATCCGCGCAACATCCGCAGGGTGATCCGGGCGCTGGAGGTGGTCGAGTTGACGGGTTCTTTCACCGCTCGGCTGCCCCAGCCCCGCCCGTGGCGACCCACGTGGTGGGTCGCGCCGCAGTGGGAGCGGGCGGAACTGGACGTGAGGATCGCCGAGCGCACCCGCCGGATGTGGCGCGCCGGGCTGCGGGACGAGGTACTCGA